>CAZJGG010000048.1:0-23165 GCA_964545475.1 uncultured Eubacteriales bacterium
CTAAAAAAACAAAAATGCTTTTAAAAGATATTTGGGAAACTTCCGGAATAAATTCAGTTTTTGCAATAACTAGGGTTGCAGAAATAATCATACCTACAATTACAGGCTTTAGCACAAAAAATATATTTTTAATATAAAGGGACTGTTTAAACTTGTTAATAAATTTTACAACAATAGTTACAATTATAAATGACGGCAAGCTGACAGCCGCCGTTGCGGCTATTGCCCCTACGGTTTTAAGCTGAGTGTAACCAACATATGTTGCTAAATTTACAGCTATTGGCCCGGGGGTGATTTGAGAAATTGCCACAATATCTGTAAATTCCGGCAGTGATAGCCAATTGTTTGATAAAACTTCTGACTGCAGCAGAGAAATCATAGAATAACCACCGCCGAAGTTTAAGACCCCAATTTTTAAAAAACTAATAATAATTGCGGTTAATTCACTCATTTTTAACACCGCCTGCCTTTTGCCAAAGTTATAATAATACCTACAAATATTGCCCCGAATATTACATATTGTGGCAAAACTTTCGCAAAATATAATAAGACAGCTGATAATATACAAGCCGTCCACTGAAATTTATTTTTAACGTTTGTTTTAAAAAGCCTAAAAACCGCCGAGAACATTAAAGCCACAACAGCCGCACGCAAACCCTTAAACGCCGCCATAACAATAGCGGCGTCTCTTATATTTTTAAAAAACATTGCAATTAAAGTAATAATTACAAAAGACGGGGTAATAATGCCAAGAGTTGCTATAACACTGCCTAAAAGCCCACAAACATGCCCACCAACAGCCGTGGCGGTGTTTATTGCAATAACTCCGGGCAGTGATTGCCCAATAGTTAAATAATCTGCCATTTCCTCATCAGTTGCCCATTTTTTAACATCCACAACTTCACGCTGGATTATTGAAAGCATGGCGTAACCGCCACCAAGAGTAAAAGCCCCGATTTTTAAAAAAGTTATATATAGGCTTAAAAGCGTTTTAATTTTCATTACGCACCATCCGTTATAACTTAGACATAAATTTCTTTATGTCTATTATGAACCTTTCGTGTGTTCCGTATCCAATTTTTATTTCTTCGTTTCCGTTATACATAAATGCTTCAATGTCAAAAGTAAGTTTTCTGCCGTCAATTGCATTAAGTTTTGCTTTTGCCATAACTTTTTTGCCAACAGCCGTTGCCGCAATGTGACTAATATTAACTTGCGTTCCAACTGTAGACTTACCCTCTTCTAAATATGGCTGAACAGCATTTAAAGCCGCATTTTCCATTAAAGCAATCATATATGGCGTTGATAAAACGTCAATACCGCCGCTTTTTAAAGAAGATGCCGTCATATCTTGGTTAACCGTTATTTCAACTTCTTTACAAAGACCTAATTCCAATCTTTCCAAGGGGCATCTTCCTTTTCAATTTCATTGTTTTCATTAGCTTCTTTTGCTTCTTTATCATCAGTATTTTCGCTTTTTTCTGAAGTTTTTTCCTCGTCGCTTCTGTTTGAAAGCATTTTGTTATCTCTTGTCTTATTAACAAGAGCTCCTTCAGGGAAAAATCCTCTAATTTCTTCACCAGTTACTTTTTCTTTTTCGATAAGCAACTGGCTTATTTTATGCAAAACATCTTCATATTTTCTGAGTATTGCCAAAGCTTCTTTATATGCGTTATCAATAATTTTATTTATTTCATTATCAATTTTTGTTGCAACGGATTCACTGTAATTTCTTGTATGGGCTAAATCTCTGCCGATAAACACTTCATCGTTATCGTCTCCAAACTGAATCGGTCCTAAGTCTGACATGCCGTACTTAGTAACCATTGCTCTGGCAAGCCCTGTTGCTCTCATAATATCGTTTGAAGCTCCAGATGTAATGTCTTGAAAAACTATTTCTTCTGCCGCTCTACCGCCTAAAAAGGTGATAATGTCATGTTCCATCTGTTTCTTGGACATAAACATTTTATCTTCACCAGGAATTGGCATGGTGTAGCCCCCGGCAAGCCCTGTAGGAATTATAGAAATCATATATGTTGGATCCATTTCCGTTAAAACTTCAAATAAAATTGCGTGGCCTGCTTCGTGATAAGCAGTTTCTCGTCTTTCTTTTTCAGAAATTACACGGCTTTTCTTCTCCGTGCCTATACCAATTTTAACAAAAGCTTTGCGCATTTCTTCCATGTCTATTTCTTTTTTATTATTTCTTGCAGCAAGAAGCGCAGCTTCATTCATAAGGTTTTCCAAATCCGCTGGAGTAAAGCCGGATGTTGTTTGGGCAACAACTTTTAAATCAACTTCGGAGCTCACAACTTTACCTTTGCAGTGAACCTTTAAAACTTCCTCACGGCCTTTAACGTCCGGTTTGCCAACTACTACTCGTCTGTCAAAACGACCGGGGCGAAGTAAAGCCGGGTCTAAAATGTCCGGGCGGTTAGTAGCGGCGATAATAATTACGCCCTCGTTAACACCAAAGCCGTCCATTTCAACTAAAAGCTGGTTTAATGTTTGTTCTCTTTCGTCGTGTCCGCCCCCAAGCCCTGCACCTCTGCGGCGGCCTACGGCGTCAATTTCGTCTATAAAAACTATACAAGGAGTGCTTTTTTTCGCTTGTTCAAATAAATCTCTAACACGTGATGCACCAACACCAACAAACATTTCAACAAAGTCTGAACCTGAAATTGAGAAAAAAGGTACTCCTGCTTCTCCGGAACATGCCTTTGCCAAATATGTTTTACCAGTACCCGGAGGGCCCACAAGCAAAATGCCTTTTGGTATTCTTGCGCCAATATCAACGTATTTTTTTGGGTTTTTCAAAAAGTCTACAATTTCTTCAAGCTCTTCTTTTTCTTCGTCCAGCCCAGCAACTTGGCTAAAAGTAATTTTGTTTTTGTCATCAACGCTTACTTTTGCCTTGCTCTTACCAAAATTCATTACTCTGCCGCCGCCGCCTTGCATTTGCTGCAAAATAAACAATAGCAGAAAAACGGAAACAAGCATTACTATAATTGTCGGTATGAGAGAGAAAAACCAGTTCGTTTTAGACGGTGACTTAGTAATAAGCTGTAGTTCCGGATTGGTTTTTTGCTCATCCATAACCTTTTGTGTAAAGGCATCCATTACAGGTATGTCTACTGTATTAAACTTTTCGTCTGTTATATAAACTTTTGCCTTACCTGCGTTGCTAATTTCGCTATCTCTTGAAAGCTCAAGCTTTAAAGGTTTGCCGCTGTCAACATCCTTAAGCAATTCAGAATAAGTATATGGCACGTCCGCTTCCGGCGGCTTCGTCATCCTTCCTGCTATAAGAACAGAAATGATACAAAGAAATATAATTATATATAATGAAAAACTTTTTGCGTACTTTTTCAATGCATTTGCTCCTTTCAATACATTATGTATTTTATTCTTCTTCTACAAATTTTAGCTCGCCGATATAAGGCAGATTACGGTATTTTTGCGCATAGTCAAGCCCATAACCAACAGCGAAAACATCTTCTATTTTAAAACCAACATAATCCGGCTCGCAAGAACCATCTTCCCTGCGTTCGTATTTGTCTAAAAGCGCACAAATTTTAAGGCTTAAAGGGTTTTGAGCATATAAATGCTTTTTAAGATGTGTAAGTGTTCTGCCGGTGTCTATAATATCTTCAACAAGCAGTACATGTTTGCCTGTTATAGGCTTTGCAAGGTCTTTTACAATTTTTATAACTCCGCTTGATTGGGTTGAATCTCCGTAGCTGGATATTTCCATAAAGTCCATTTCAATAAGAATATCCATTTCTCTTGCTAAATCCACCATAAACATTACACCGCCCCGCAAAATGCAAATAAGCGTTAGGCTATCGGTGTTAAATTCGGATATTATTTGCTTTGCAAGCTCCTTTACCCGTTTTTCTATTTCCTCTTTTGTTATAAAAGGGGTTATTACTTCTTTCATTAATGAATGCCTCCTGATTTTAAAGTTATTAAGGTGTATTCCATATATGAACAAATAGATTTTTCTCGCCGTTTGCTTTATAATTTTCATTGACGATTAGCTTATCATCAATTATCATTAAAACCTCTGAATCATCAGCTAACAAGGCAAGACTGTTTCTTTTATGAACCGGGATTTTCAAATCTTTTAAATAATCTGAAATTTTTTTATGCCCACCCATAGACTTAATAAAAACAGCATCTCCTTTTTTACGGCTTCTTACACATAAACCGCTAGAACCAATAAATTTTATTTTATCATAGTTAATGTTCTTAGTACAACATGGATTTTTGGCGCATTTAATTTCTTCATCATAAATTCCTATAGTTTTACCAATTTCTTTAATGTAAACCCCATTATTAATTGTCAAATTATAACAATACTCAGGGGTTTTAATGTCATTTTTATATACATACAAAACATTGTAGTAGTGAGAAACTTTGATATTATTTAGCAAATTGACGGTAATTCCGGATTTTTTAAAAATCATTTCCTCAATGCTTGTTATGTGTTTAAAAGATACGTCAACACACCCCGGCATAAAGCTTTCAAGGGCAATTCTTAAAACTCTTCTAAGAATTGGGGGTTCAAGTTGTTTAAGCTTAATTATATCCAAACTGCCCTCTTCTATTAAGCATTCCTCATAAGCTTTTACTGCAAGCTTGTCCAAAAAACGGTTGTCTTCTGCGCAAATTTTTGCGCTTTGGGCAAAAACATCACTTACAGATGGGTTTAATTCTTTTTCAATAAGAGGCAAAAGTCTTAATCTAATAAAGTTCCTAGTGTAATTATCATTAAAATTGGTTTCATCATTAACATATTTTATATTATTGTTTTCTAAATATCTTTCAATGTCTTTTCTGTTTACATCAAGCAAAGGGCGGATAATATCTCCATTTTTATATTGAATGGCTGATAAACCGTTAAGCCCGCTTCCCCTTATTACACGCATTAAAAAAGTTTCGGCGTTATCGTTTTTGTGGTGAGCCACAGCTATTTTGTCTGCTTTTTTCAGCTCTAAAACTTCCTTAAAAGCCTGCTTTCTTGCAATTCTTCCTGCGTTTTCAACAGTTGTTTTTAGTTCCTTTGCCATCTCGGGAACGTTATAACGGTAAATTAACAGTTCTACACCAAGACCTTCGCACATTTCTTTAACAAAAGCTTCGTCTTTATCCGCTGTTTCCCCTCTTATGCCGTGGTTTACATGAACGGCGTAAATTCTTAATTTATATTTATTCCTCACTTTTAGTAAAAGGTTAAGAAGGCATACGGAGTCCGCTCCGCCGGAAACACCTACAATAATTCCGTCATTTTCTTTAATTAAACTATTCTTTTTTAATGTGTTTAAAAATATATTTATCATATAGCTTCCTTTGCTTAAAGCACTGATGTTTAGAGCCTATCATATAGTATCACAATTTTATTAATATAACAAACATATTTTTAATCGAAACATTTTTATAAACTTGCCCATATAGTTAAAATATAGTATAATATTGAAAATTCAGAAAAAGGTGAATTATGAAAACTAAATTTATAATATTAGTTCCGTTTTTTGTTTTATTAATTAGCTGTATTCCTACATATGCAAAAGAGGCTTTAAATGAAAACAGCATTGCTTCCGCAATGGTGTCTTCCGGTCTTACAAATATAGAATACTTTAACGATGTAAACAACCCTGCATCAAGGCTTGATTTTACACTAATCCTTTTAAACATTTACGAAAGCGCCAGCCAAAACGCCGCTCTTCCCATAACAAATACGTTTAAAGATTTAAAAAGTTCTCCTTATTCAGCACAAATTGAAAAAGCTTATAAACTCGGTCTAGTTAACGGAACAGGCTCTACAACCTTTTCTCCAAGCTCCGGCGTTACAAGAGAGCAAGCTGCATTTTTAATTATAAATTTTATTGATAAAATGAATGCTAACATCGCTCCATCTAACGTTAGAGTAAACTTTACAGACAGCAATGATATTGCAGATTATGCTGTTTCCAGCGTATCCCGCTGTGTTTCCAACGGATTTATGGAAGAATACAGCGAAAATGAATTTGCCCCAAAGGTATTTTTATCCAAGGAAGAGGCAATTATTTTATTATATAAACTTGCGGATAAATTAGAAATTACAAAAAAACCTCCCTCTCAATCCGTGTTAATAAATTACGACAGAGGTAACGATTTTTATGTGTATGAAAATAATGCTTTTTTCCTGCAAAACAATAAGCTTTATATGCTTAATTTAAAAAACAAAGACCCTATTCCACAAACCCTTATAGACAGCACAATAACTGCCGCTCACGTTGAGGACGGCATAATTTACGCCGTTGAGCAGCTGACTGAATCAAAATCCCAGCTTATAACAATAAACATAAATACAGCAGAAAAAACAGTTATAACCCCCCTTGTGACAGGCTGTTCCCTCGCCTTTGAAGACGGATATATATACGTAATCTCCGGCTACAAATACGTTTATAAAATGAAAACAGACGGCTCTTTCGCTTCAACTGTTTTTAACAGCCCAACCAGAATATGGGATTTACATGTTCACAACGGTTATGTCTATTTTAATAAAGATAGAACAGGTCTTGTCCGCATAAAATCTAACGCAACCGAACAAAGCGTTATTACAGAAAAAGCACCTGAAAAATTCACTATAAACAATTCTTTAATATATTTGCTTTATAACACGGAGGCCGCCGACAGCCAGCATACCCCTTACGACCTTTATTACGCCGACTTATCGCAGCAAAAGCATAAAATAGAAAAAATACTTGAAAGAATATCTAACGTATATTCAACTGAATATGGTGTTTTTGCTTATAACGGCGAACCTTTAGACTCAAATTCCGTTTACTCACTTAAAGGAAATACGACGCAAAGAATAAACACTAGCGGTATAAAGCTTTTAACCCAAAATAACGCTCAAAATCTAAGGTTCACTCGGGACGGCAAGCTTTATTTTTCCGTATTTAAGCCTGTTTCCCTTGATGATGTTCTCGACAATCAAGTTTATCAGTACACAAATGTTATTGATTTAAAAACCGGAATAGCAGACAGCTTAACAAGCGGCGGCGCAGTAATCCACAGCTATAAGGAGCTTGAAACGGTTTATAATAAAATGCCTTACAGATTTTTCTCTAAAATTGATAAAAAAGACAAGGCAATTATTTTAAAAGCTGATCAAGTATATAAAGAAATTATAAAAGGCAATCAAACCGAGGCGCAAAAAGAAAAAGCTATTCATGACTACATTGTTTCAACTACCTCTTATTCAATAAATTCAGTTACAACAGAACCTGTAACTAAAACATATTCTTTTTACTCAAACAACTTTAACCCCACTTATTTAAGCAATTTTCATGAGGATATTTACACCCCTTACGGCGTTTTGCTTAACAAAAAGGCTGTTTGCCAAGGTTATTCCGAAACTATGAAAATGCTTTTGACAATGGCCGGCATAGAATGCTATTATGTAACAGGGGTTGCAATGTCTGGTGGAAAATATTATAATCATGCTTGGAATATTGTAAAAATTAGCGGAAATTATTACCATGTTGATTCAACGTGGGATGATACCGTCCCTGATGTTTCTAACAAAGTTTTATACAGATTTTTTAACCTTACAGATGAGCAAATTTCAAAAACCCACAAAATCAATGAAACACAGGTTTATCCTAAATGTGTTACCGTTTGGAGTAATTAAATGACAAGAGAGTATGCCGTTAAGGCGTTAATTGAAATAACAGAAAACAAAGGTTACAATAGCATTGTTTTAAGAAAATATTTGTCAGACGATAACCTATCAGTCAGAGATAAAGCCTTTATTACAGAAATTGTTAACGGATGTTTAAGAAATTTAATTTATTTGGATTATGTAATAAATTCCTTTTCAAAAACCCAGACAAAAAAGATGAAGCCTTTTATTCTTGCCGTTTTAAGGGTTTGTGTATATCAGCTTATATTTATGGATAAAACTCCGGCTCATGCCGCTTGCAACGAAGCCATTATTCTTGTTAAAAAAAGAGGGTTTACAAACCTTGCCCCTTTTGTTAACGGAGTTTTACGAAATATTTCAAGAGGCTGGGAAAACGTTGAAATGCCTAAAGATAAAGCAGAAAGCATTTCTGTAAAATATTCTTGCCCTAAATGGATTGTTGATTATTGGCTTACTTTTTTAGATTTTGACACAGTTGTAAAAATGGCAGAAGCTAACATTAAACGCCCGGAAGTTTCCATTGCTGTAAACACGCTTAAAACAACAAAAGCAGAACTTATAAATTTGCTTACAGAAGAAAATGTAGAGGTTTTAGACAGTAATTCAGACGGGGTTCTATATATTTCCCATACAAGCGACATAACCTCCCTTAAATGTTATCAACAGGGGCTGTTTTTTGTAGTTGACACGGGAGCTTTTGAAGTTGTTAACAAAACCGGAATTAAACCGGGCGCAACTGTAATGGATGTTTGTGCCGCCCCCGGAGGAAAGTCTTTTCTTTCAGCGATACAAATGGAAAACAAAGGTAGAGTGCTGTCTTTTGACATACACGAGCACAAAATTAAGCTCATTGAAAACACAGCCGAAAGGCTTGGCATTAATATAATTGAAGCTTCTATAAACGACGGCTGTAAAGTTAATGAAAAATATGAAAACTCCGTTGATTATTTAATACTTGATGCGCCTTGCTCCGGCTTAGGTGTGCTTAAGAAAAAGCCGGATATAAAATATACAAAAACTATGGAGGATGTAAAATCCCTTGGAGAAATACAAAGGCAAATGTTAAGCGTTTGTCAAGGCTACATCCGGCAAGGAGGAATATTAACTTATTCTACATGCACTGTATCCTCCATAGAAAACCAGCAAAATATTGAATGGTTCTTAAAAAACTATAACTACAAGTTAATAACCCTATACGACAAATATTTACCTCACCTTTATCGGGGTGATGGATTTTTTATTGCAATAATGGAAAAATTATGATAATTTAGTAAGCACTGATTAAGTCAGATGCAAATACTTATTTGGAGATTTTTAATGGATGATATTCGCTCTATGAATTTATCCGAGATTGAAGATTTAGTTCAAAATCTTGGAGAGAAAAAATACAGAGGCGTTCAAATATTTGAATGGCTTAATAAAAAGCTTGCAGAAAGCTTTGATGAAATGACAGATCTTTCAAAAGCGTTCCGCCAAAAGCTTGAACAAACAGTTGACCTTTATCAGGTTGAACTTGTAGAAAAAACCCAATCTAAAACAGACGGCGTAATTAAATATTTATTTAAAATGCATGACGGCAGCTTAATTGAAAGCGTTTTAATGAAATATAATTACGGCAACAGTGTTTGCGTATCCAGTCAGGCTGGGTGCAGGATGAAGTGCGCTTTTTGCGCTTCTGCTGATGCCCCTTTTAACAGAAATTTAACCCCAGGGGAAATTGCGGCGCAGGTTTACTCAATTCAAAAAGATTTAGGGGAAAGAATTTCCCATGCAGTTGTTATGGGAATTGGTGAACCCTTTGATAATTATGATAATGTATTAAAATTTTGCAATCTTTTAAACCACAAAAACGGTTTAAACATTTCTCAAAGAAACATTACTGTTTCTACTTGCGGAATAATCCACGGAATTTCAAGACTTTCCCAGGAAGACCTTTCCGTAAACCTTGCAATTTCCCTCCATGCACCTAACGGAGAGCTTAGAAAAAAAATTATTCCTATAGCAGGTGTTAATGGCTTTGAAGACCTCCTTAAAGCTTGCAAGGAATATATAAGCAAAACTAACAGGCGAATAACCTTTGAATACGCTTTAATGCAAGGCTTTAACGACAGCGAAGCTTGTGCCAAAGAGTTAGCCTCTGTTTTAAAAGGTATGCTTTGCCATGTTAATCTTATTTTACCAAACCCAGTTTCAAACAGCGATTTTAAACCAAGCAGCAAAAACGCTCAAAAAATTTTCTTTGAAATTTTGTCTCAAAGCGGCATAGAAACAACTATAAGGCGAAAACTTGGAGCAGACATTGACGCCGCATGTGGTCAATTGCGGCTTAAGCATTTATAGGCAGGTGATTATATGATAGGCGTTGGTAAAACAGATGCCGGGCTTGTTAGGCACAATAATGAAGATTCAATATTTGTAAGCACCGAACCGTTTGGGCAGCTGCCCAATTTGTTTATTGTTTCCGACGGAATGGGAGGGCATAACGCAGGAGAAATTGCTTCCAGCCATGGCATAAGGTTTTTCTGTCAATTTGCAAGTAATAATTTAGAGACTGAAAAGCCGGAAATTTTAGACATCTTAATTGAAGGCACAATTTATGCCAACAAAAATATTTATGAAATATCAACTCAGAACAATGCAATGCTCGGAATGGGAGCTACTTTTTCCGCTTGCGTTATTGATGCTTTTAACAACAAGCTTTTTGCCGCCCATGTAGGTGACAGCCGTATTTATGTCGTTCATAACGACCATATAAAGCAGATTTCAACAGACCATACTTACGTTAACGAAATGGTAAAAGCCGGGGAAATTACCGAAGCTGAAGCACGAGTTCACCCCAGAAGAAATATTATAACAAGAGCCCTTGGCACAGAAGAAGGAATATGCGTTGACGGCATTGTTTCTGAAATTTGTGTTGGAGACTATATTCTTATTTGCTCCGATGGGCTTAATAACATGGTTAGCGACAATAACATAAAAGAAATAATCATTGGAAGCGGAACTGTTTTTGAAAAATGCTCACGCTTAATTGAAGTTGCAAAACAAAACGGCGGCATGGACAATATTTCAGCGGTTTTAATTCAATATTGTAAAGAAAACGAGGTGACGAGATGATTTTAGCCCCGGGTACTATTGTAGCGTCACGCTATGAAATAATTGATAAAATTGGCTCCGGCGGCATGGCTAACGTTTACAGGGCAAGAGATTTAAAGCTTGACCGCTACGTTACATTTAAAGTTTTGCGGGAAGATTTTATTAACGATGATGAATTTCAGGCAAGGTTTAACATAGAAGCGCAAGCGGCCGCAAGCCTTTCAAACCAAAACATTGTAAGCGTTTATGACGTTGGGCAGGAAGACAGCATATACTATATTGTTATGGAGTATATTGACGGTCTTACCCTTAAAGATTTAATAAAAAGGCGTGCCCCTTTTGAAAACGATGAAATTTTAGGTGTTGCAACCCAAATTGCCGTTGCTTTATGCCATGCCCATGCCAACAATATTGTTCACAGAGATATTAAACCTCAAAATATATTAGTCACTTCAACGGGTAATATAAAAGTGACTGACTTTGGCATTGCAAGAGCGGCCACAGGCTCGACTGTTGCGGCAAACGGTGCTGTTATGGGTTCTGTTCACTATTTCTCCCCGGAACAGGCAAGAGGCGGATATGTAGATTTTAAAAGCGACATATACTCATTGGGCATTGTAATGTATGAAATGGCAACAGGAGAGATTCCTTTTAATGCGGACACCCCTGTTTCTATTGCTCTTATGCACATGAATGACCCCTTGCCGGACATTGGCGAAATTAATCCTCATATATCCGACAGCATTATTAGAATAATTTTAAAAGCAACTGAAAAGCATTCTTCAAAACGTTACCAAACTGCTCTTGAAATGCTTGACGACTTAAAAAGGGCGTTAACAGATGAAACCGGAAGCTTTGTTAAAATTGACTTAAACGATTATGACAGGGAGCAGCCAACAATTAGTCTTAATCCTGACGAAATAAACACTATAAACAATCGGCGCAGAAAAAGCTTTTTTGATGAATTTCAGTTTGAATATGAAAGCGATGAAGCCGAAGATATTGGGCGTTTTAGTAAAAAAAGCGAAGTTAAAACTGAACGGAGAATAATAGTTGCCGCTATTGCAACGAGCATTGTTATTATTGCGGTTATTTTTGCAATAGGCACTAGGTTTCTTCCAAAGATGCAAACAATTCCGCAAACTGTCACCGTCCCGGAATTAGAAGGAAAAACCTTAGACGAGGCGAAACAGATTGCCAATGATTTATTAATACAAATCAACCCAATTGAAGCTCCAAGCGATACAGTTGGAGTTGGCATTATAATCTCCCAAAGCCTTAGGGATTCCGAAGGGATTTTATATCAAGGAGACGTAATTGACGTTGTTGTTAGCTCCGGCTCTGAAAATATAAAAGTTCCGGACTTTAGAGACAAAAAAATTGACGATGCCCTTTTAATGTTTAAAGAGGTAACCCTTAAACCGAAAGAAGTTTACGAGGGCAAGGACGACTGCCCTATAAACGTTGTGTTTGACCAAGAGCCAAAGCCGGGAGACCATGTTAAACCAAACTCCGTTGTAACTCTGTTTGTAAGCAAAGGACCTTCTGACAAGACAGTCCGAGTTCCTGATATTATTGGGCTTACTGAAGCAGAAGGAATAAGAGCTCTTGAAGAAAGAGGCATTGCCGTTGGGCTTACATCAAGCGCCCCAAGCTCAAAACCAGTGGGTACAATAATTACTCAAACAATCCCTGCTGATAAAGAAGTATCAAAGGGCACTGTTGTTTCCTTTGTTATAAGCGAGGGTATGCCGGAAAGCACCCCAACCCCTACACCAACCCAAACAGCAAGCGTTTTGTCTAAGCCTATTTTGGTTGACCCTGAAGGAAGAATTGCAGAAGGCGTTACAAGCGTTCAAGTTAGAGTAATAAAGATATCCTCAAGCGGCACAACGGAATTTTTAAAGCAGGAAATGTCTGTTAGTGATTTACCTAAAACCATTCAGGTTACAGGCAGCGGCACGGAAGAGCAGTATCAGGTTTTTGTCACCGATATTACAACAGGCGAAACGTATTTCCGAGATACGTTTAATATAAATTTCAATGAATAATTAGGTGATTTATGATTGTTTCAGGCAGAATAATAAGAGGCGTCGGCGGTTTATACACTGTTTCCACAGAGCATGGAGAATATGGCTGTGCTTGCAGAGGTATTTTCAGAAAAAAAGGACAATCCCCTTTAGTTGGCGACTATGTAGAAATTGAAGAAATAGCGGAGGAAAAGCATAAAGGTTCTATTATAAAAATTTTAGAGCGTAAAAATGAATTAGTCCGCCCGAAAGTTGCTAACATTGATATAGTTTTTATAGTTTTTTCAATTATTGAACCGGCAATAAATATGGATTTGCTAGATAGATTTTTAGTAACAGCAGAATATCATAATATTGAACCGGTCATTGTTTTTACAAAAAATGACTTACTAGACAATGACTCTCGCAACTTACAGGACAACTTGCTTCAAATGTATGAAAAGGCAGGTTATACCGTACTTTCTGTTTCTACCGTAACAAATGACGGTATGGACTGTTTAGAGGAACTTTTGAAAGACAAAGTTTCTCTTTTTGCAGGTCCTTCCGGCGTTGGAAAATCCAGCCTTATTAATGGAGTTCTTAAAAGAAATCATATGGAAACCGGGGAATTAAGCCTTAAAATATCTAGAGGCAAGCACACAACACGCCATGCCGAGCTTATCGAGCTTGAGGAAAACAGCTTCGTTGTGGATTCCCCCGGGTTTACAACCCTTGAAATTGAAAATATTGAAAAACATGCTTTGCCTGCTTGTTTTAGAGAGTTTCACCCTTTTATTGGCATTTGCAAATTTACGAACTGCAAACACGTACATGAGCCTTTTTGCTGTGTAAAAGAACATGTGGGAGAAGAAATAAGCAATACACGTTATGAAAGATACAAAACATTTTTAGGCTACCACTAAAAACCCGCTTTCGTCAGATTTGCCGAAAAGATGGCGGAATGGGGTTTTTAGTGGTTGCCTTAGAAGCGAGGCCATTTAAATGATTAAACTTGCGCCAAGCCTACTTGCCGCTGACTTTTCTGACTTAAAAAACAATATTAAAGCAATTGAGGATGCCGGTGCGCATTATTTGCATTTAGACGTTATGGACGGGCATTTTGTGCCTAACATATCTTTCGGCGCACCTGTAATTAAAAGCATAAGACAAGCTTCAAAAATGGTTTTTGACGTTCATTTGATGATAACTAATCCGCTTAAATATGTTGAACAGTTTGCAAAATCCGGCGGAGATATTATTAACTTTCACATAGAATGTGACGATGAACCTATTGAAGTTATTTCCAAAATTAAAGCTTTAGGCAAAAAAGCCGCTATAACGGTAAAGCCTGCAACAAATATTGAGGAAATTTATAAGTATCTTCATCTTCTTGATATGGTGCTTATTATGAGCGTTGAACCGGGCTTTGGTGGAGCAGAATTTTTGCCGGAAATGCTAAACAAATCTTTAAAACTTGCCGATTATAAAGCAAACAACAACTTAATTTTTGATATAGAAATGGACGGCGGAATTTATTTGCATAACGCTAAAGACGTTGTAAATGCAGGTGTAAACGTTGTTGTGGCTGGTACAGCCGTTTTCGGCGCACAGTCAATTAAGCAGTCTGTTTCGGATTTTTATAAAATATTTAGAGAATAGGAACATCAAATTTGAAAATCGCTATTTTTTCCAACGGTACAATTAATAATTACAGCTATATAAAAAATTACGGCGAATTTGATATTGTTATTTGCTGCGACGGCGGACTAAAACATGCAAGCAAAATTGATGTATTTCCAAATTTTATAATCGGTGACTTTGATTCTGTTAACCCTAGCCTTTTAAGCAGTTATGAAAAGCAAGGGAGCGAAGTTATAAGGTTTAACCAAGAAAAAAACGAGACTGATACAGAGCTTGCCATGCTTATGGCTATAAAAAAGAAGCCGGATGAAATTTTTATGTTCGGTTCAACAGGCACTCGCTTTGACCACACTTTAGCAAACGTACATGTGCTTGTACACGCCCTTAACGCCGGAGTTAAAGCTTCTATCATTGACGAAAATAACGAAATTATGTTAGTTAATGATGAAATTACAATTTCCGGTAAAGTTGGAGATTATGTTTCTCTAATTCCGTTTATAAATAATATTGACGGAATTACAACTTCTGGGCTAAAATATAAATTAAACAACGAACCTCTTTTTATGGGAACACCAAGAGGCATAAGTAACGAACTTACAGAAGAAAAAGCTACTATTAAAATTAAACACGGAGTTTTAGCTGTTATAAAAAGCCGTGATTAATTCGTGGGGGATAAATATTTTGAACACCTATGTTTATCAATATGCAGCCGCTAAAAGTAATTTATTAAACTATTTTAATTGCGGCGACGATTTCAATATAAAACTTTGCACAGCACATCACTGGCAAATTGAACAAAATGATGGAGTTTATTTTTTAAAGTATTGGATTAAAAACACCGAGCCCGTTTCTGCCGTTATTGTTAAAAAGGATGGTGAACCGCTTATTGAAAAAGCGGACGACTTAACAATGGTTATCGCCATAGATTGTATAAAAACAGCTTTTATATTAAACAATAATGGCATGTCTGGAAATTATTAATTATTAAGGGGCGAATAATATGGAAAATTCACATGAAATTACGCCGGATAATGAAATCAAGGATGATGTTGAAATTACAGAGGACGTAAAGCTTACAAAAAAGGAATCGTTTTTTACGTCCTTGTTTAGTTTTGTTAAAAGAATTTTTACTAAAGAAGAAAAAGAGGTTGTAACGGCAACTTATTCAAGATTTCAGCGTTTTTTAGAATTTTTAGAACGTGACGATACAATGTATGAAAACGTTGTAAAGGCTGTTTCACTGTGCGACGAAGCTTTGCGTATTGCAAGGCAGCGCCTTATTTTAGCCAACAGAATTAAAACCATTGAAGAAAACCTTTTAGAGCTTGATTGCTTTTTCCGTTTAAACGAAGACGAAGCTAAAACATTAAAGAACCTTTTAGATCGTTTTACTTCTCTTATTAAAGAGAGAAACGTGCTTATGTATCAGCTTGTGGGCTTTGACAAAGGTGTTACAAGAATGAACTTCTTGGAAGAGGATGCAAAAAAAGCTGTAAACGGAATGCAGGATGCAGAAAAAACCCAAAGGATTTTACGGCAGGACATTGGTTATTTAGAGGGAGAAAAAGGGCAGCTTGAACATGAAAAGGCGCTTTTAGAAACTGGGCTTATTTTTGTTAAACGCTTTGCCCTTGGCTGTGTTTTGCTGTTCGGGCTTGTTTCTGTTTATTTGGCTTACATTTTTATGATTGAGCAATCTCCTATTTTTGTGCCTACCACAATTTTAGTACTTATGACAATTGTTGTGTGTACCCTTTTATATATGTTTGATAAACGCATGAGATATGAGCTAAAGCTTAACATTAAAAAGCAGCAAAAATGCGTTGAGCTTTTAAACAAGAAAAACGTTGTTTGCGCTTATTACACAAACTTTTTGCGTTTTGAATACAAAAAATATAAAGTCAGAAACACACAAATGCTTCAATCGGATTTAAAGGAATTTAAAAGCTACAAACACGTTGCTTCAAGGTTAGATGCTATTCGTAAAATAATGTATGAAACTGAAAAACAGATTGAAAAGTTTTTACGGGAAAAGAAAATTACATTTTCTAAATATACAATTGAACAGTTTGCAAAGACCGTAAATGTTTCCGACAAAATTGAATATTCTCAAGAGCTTGCAAGGGACAAAGCTGTGCTTGATGCTAACCTTTTGGAGCTTGACGAAAAACACGCCGGCATTTGGGAGCTGCTAGAAGAATTAAGCGATAAAGACACAACTGAGGATAAAGTTATATCTCAAATGATTGACCTTTATTTTAACGAAGTTAGTAACATGCTTTATATAGTCGATAAGGAAGAAGAGGCGGTTTAATTGAAATTACTTAAAAATAGAATTTTAGAGCAAGGTAAAGCTCTTGAAAACAACGTCTTAAAGGTGGATTCATTTTTGAACCACCAAATTGACGTTGTTTTAATGAAAGAAATCGGCAATGAATTTTATAACAGGTTTAAAGACTCTGTGGGTTCTATAACAAAAATAGTTACTGTGGAGTCCTCCGGCATTGCTCCTGCGTTGTTTACAGCCGAAAAATTTGATGTTCCTGTAATTTTTGCAAAAAAGCGTAAATTTGTAACTTTAAGTGATGACTTATTGTCTACCGAAGTGTTTTCATATACTAAAAATGAAATTAATAAAATTACAATTTCAAAGGACTATATTAAAAAGGGAGACAAGCTTCTTATTATAGACGACTTTTTAGCTAACGGCGAAGTTATAAAGGGGCTTGTTAAATTATGTTCAGAAGCCGGAGCGGAAATTGTGGGAGCAGGAATTGTTATTGAAAAAGCCTTTCAAAAGGGCCGACAATATGTGGAAGAAATGGGCTTGCATGTTGAATCTCTCGCCAGAGTTAAATCCCTAAATGACGGCGTTATTACTTTTGTGGAGTAGATTTCATTGTACATAAAAGAAAGCGAGCTTTTCGAGCCTGTTCAAAATTTTTTTGAGGGTTTAGGCTATAAAGTTAACGGGGAAGTCCGGGGCTGTGACGTAACAGCGGTTAAAGACAGCATATTAATTATAATAGAGCTTAAAACCGCTTTTAATTTAAAGCTCTTGTTTCAGGCAATTGAAAGACGTAAAATTACAGATTTTGTTTATGTTTGCATACCACGCCCCGAAATAAGCAATACTAAAAACTGGCTAAATATGATTTATGTTTTAAAAAAGTGTGGTTTTGGTCTAATTACAGTAGCTGTAGACAGCCCGTTAAAAACAATTGATGTTATATTAACTCCTGAAAGCCATGATATTAAAAATAATAAAAATACCGATTATCTTCTTAAAGAAATATCCGGCAGAACAATAAACTTAAATACAGGCGGAACAAACCGAAAGAAAATTATAACTGCTTATAAAGAAAAGTCCGTGCAAATCGCCTGTGCTCTTGAAAAACTTGGGGAAGCTTCCGCAAACTTATTAGTTAAACAATATAACTGCCCTAAAGATACTCGTATGGTTTTATATAATAATGTTTATGGCTGGTTTTTTCGCCCGAAAAAAGGTATTTATCGCTTGACTGAAAAGGGCAGAAATGCACTTGAGCAAAATGATATTGAGCAGCTTGTTTCTTACTATAGAAATATTAATGATAATGAAAGTTGTGAGTCCGATGGATGTTGATGTAATAGTTGTTGGAGCAGGACCTGCTGGCATATTCGCCTGCTATGAGCTTGTAAAAAAATACCCGGGCAAAAAAATTATGCTTCTTGAAAAAGGCAACAGCATTTATGAAAGGCGTTGCCCTATTATGGAGGGCAAAATAAAGTTATGCCCAAAATTTGAATCTAAATCCGGCTGTTTACCTGCTTGTAGCATAACTGCTGGCTTTGGAGGAGCAGGTGCGTTCAGCGACGGCAAGTTTAATATTACAACAGAATTTGGCGGCTGGCTTACTGATTATTTATCCAATTCCCATACGTTGGAGCTAATAAGATATATTGATGAAATAAACCTTACCCACGGTGCGACTCATGAAATTACCGACCCTAATACTGAAGAAGTACGCAAAATTGAGCAAAAAGCTTGTGGTTCAGGGTTAAAGCTTCTTCGTTCCCGTGTAAGGCATTTAGGAACTGAAATAAATTTACAAATTCTTAAAAACATTTATGAAAGCTTAAAAGATAAAGTGGACTTCCGTTTTAAAACAGAAGTTTCCGATATTTTAACTTTAGAAAAGGATAATAAACGCAATATATGTGGTGTTTCTCTTAAAAACGGAGAAGAAATTAAGGCTTCAAAAGTTGTTATTGTTCCCGGAAGGGATGGTTCGCTTTGGCTTACAGAAATACTACGCAAAAATGGTTTAAAGCTTATAAACAATCAGGTTGATGTTGGAGTCAGAGTTGAAACGTCGGACATTATAATGCACGACATCAATAAACATTTATACGAGGGTAAACTCGTTTTCAGTACTTCGCTGGGCACTCTTGTTAGAACGTTTTGTTCAAACCCATCGGGTCATGTAGTTGTGGAAAATCATTCCGGCATTATGGCGGCAAACGGTCACGCTTTTAAAGACCCTAAGCTTGGTTCAGACAATACTAACTTCGCTTTGCTTGTTTCTCATAAATTTACAGAGCCGTTTAACAGACCAAATGAATTTGCCCGGGAAATATGTATGCGAGCTAACGAGCTTTCAAACGGTGGCGTAATTATCCAGCGTTACGGCGATATTAAAAGAGGTCGGCGTTCCACGCATAACCGAATAAAAGAAGGCTTTATAGAGCCTACGTTAAAAGAAGCTGTCCCCGGGGATTTAGGGCTTGTGCTTCCTTATAACACTCTTAAAAGCCTTGTAGAAATGGTTGAAGCCCTTGATTTTGTAACGCCAGGCATAGCTTCAGACCACACCTTGTTTTACGGCGTTGAAGCCAAATTCTATTCCGCAAGACCTATTCTTAAAAATACTTTGGAATCGGAAATCGGCGGGCTTTTCTGCGGCGGAGACGGCGCAGGCGTTACAAGGGGGCTTGCTCAAGCAGGAGCTTCCGGTGTTTGGATAGCTCGTAACATTGCGCTGTAAACCTTTGAACAGGCTCTTAGAACAGGCTCTTAAATCATTTTAAAATAAAGGCAGTCAATTTCGTCTGATGTACTGATATTGTTTGTTAATTGCAATTCTTGCGGTAAGCTTCTAAGTGTACATTTTCCGTCTGTTTGGTAAAAACATTTGTGAATGCAATTTATGTCCATAATATTCAACCTCCATAAGCTATTATCTGCTTTGGAGGTTTTATTATTCTGATATATTATGGTTATACTAACACTGCTCCGAATCAAATTGCATTTCACAATAATTCATCATAAAAACGATTAATACCGTTTTTGTAGTTTTGACGTATTTCGTTATGTAAACTGTAATAAAAGTCTGCGGCAGCTTTTTGCCGCTCCATAGCTATACCCTTTGCTCGTTCAGTATAAAAACAATCATATAAATTCTTTAGCTTGTAATTATACTCTTGAAAGAATGAAGATATTTCTGCTCCCCCACCGCCTTCAATAATATTGTTTTGCTCGTCTAATATGTATAGCGGTTCAGATACCTGACCTCCATATATAAGCGTCCTAGCAATACCTACCGCTCCACTTACATCCAGCTTATCAGCATCAAAAAGTATTTTAGCCTCTATGCTTTCCGGGGAATTATCCCCTCTGTATCTATGAGACGAAATACACGCCTTAACATGTAAAGCTTTTTCTTCACTCCATTTGCGTGCAATTAAGTATTCATATGCCATATCTCCACCAATCTTGGCATGGCAAAGTTCTAAGTTATCAAATTGCTTTTCCCGTCCAATATCATGGAGTAAACATGCAGCCACTAATACATCAATGTCTACTGAATGCTCCCAGTGGTAAATATCAAGAGCAGAGTTTAAAACTCTATAAACGTGGTGTTTGTCATGAGCACTGTCCTTCATTTGCAACAGCATGTAAGCCTCTATTTCTCTATATTCTTCACGTGTCAATTTCTTCTTCCTTTCACAATTTAGCTTTCAGCATTAACTTTTTTCAATATATTCATAGCGTTAATAGCTGTAGGAAACCCTGCATAGGGCACTGTTTGTATAATTATCTCCTCAATTTCCTGCATTGTCAACCCCACATTCATCCCAGCATGAATGTGAACGTCTAACTGCGGTTCACGCCCTCCTAAACAAGTTAACATTGCTATTGTGGCAATCTCTCTATCCCTAAGAGATAACCCTTCTCTGCTATAAATATCACCAAATGCAAATTCAACGATATATCGTCCTAAATCCCCTAAATTTTCAGTAATCTCCACTCCAGTATTACCATCAACCTCAAATAACTTTTTAAGCCCTTTTTCAAACCGATAATTTTCATTCATCATTATTTTTCTCCATTCTCTCATAAATCTCTATTTTGTCATCCAACAAGCGAACATCTTCAAGAAGCCTATCCATTTTTTTTAGTATAGATTGTTTATGTTCCTCCAAAATTTCTTTTCTGTCCTTAATTGTACTATTACCCTGCGCTCTTAACACTGCATACTGTTTCATTTTTGCAATAGGCATTTCCATCTCTTTAAGCTTCCCCAAAAAGCGTATCCATTCAATTTCTTTCTCACTAAACCGCCTAACGCCATTGGCATCTCGGTTAATATTTTCAATCAAGCCCTCACTTTCATAATAACGGATATTGGACGGGGACAATCCTGTAAACTCTGATACATTTTTTATTGAAAAGTACTTATCCATGAACGCAGTATATCACCTTAAAGTTACTTTAAGTCAACTATTTTTAAAAATTTTTAATGGTAAAATTTGAAACATTGTAAAATTAAATGCACGGTAAAAAATAAAAAGACACACGCGTAAAAAACAATATAATGTTAAGTGACCAAACCAAACATTAAAATAATGTGAGTTCGACGAAAATTATGTTATTTATAATTTTCGTCGAACTCACATTATTTTAGAAACTCTCTTCGTCTTAATTTCAATTTGACTGTTTCGTTTGTTGATGTGCTTTTTAACGATGTCATCTCAATTAATTCCAACCCCGTCCATTTTCTTTGTTTTACGAAACTGTGCCATGCTAACACTCCATATCAATGTTTTTTTTGATATGGAATACAGTCTGAAAACAGGTCTAAAATGAATTTTGGTATGTCTGTTTTGAGTTCAATAAAATTTACAAGTTTTGAAATATATTTATGTATAATAATTCAGCCAAATAAAAAAGCCGCCAACTCGTGGCGACTAAAACCTAATTTGCTATCATTATGTAGGAAGTTCATTATATACAAATATCTTCACCAGTTTAGATATTTGGAGAGTTTGAACTACTAAATTTATATTCTAACATAAGTTCGATACTTCAGTAAAAAATTTATCTAATATGGATTAAGGTAACTTATTTAATATCACTAAGCAACGCTATACATATCTTTCCGAAATCCGTTATATAATAATTCCCCCCTGTATAGTCAAAATAAGAACCTGTGATTTCATCTATAAATCCGTCTGACTTTAAATCTCTCATGCATATCTTTATAACATATTGGTCAATTCCATTAATGACTATATCTTTTATGTTTAAGTTACTATTTGTTAATATCGAACGTTCAGCTTCACTCTTCCCTCCATCCATTATGTCTATATCATAAATATGTTTAAGAACCGCAATATGCTCAACACTATAATACGATACTTTTTCCAATATGATTTCTTTGCTAAATGATGATGAGTTATCTTTTGTTACTATATTGGCTATAAAATTCGCTAACAACTTAATTTTTTCATCTTTATATTGTTTTGTTATTTGCTCTAAAACACGATAAACAAGTGAAACAAATTCTGCATTAGACTCACTTGCAAAATCTTTATCAATTTTATCATTCAAACTGTTATTCAGAATATTAAAGTTAAACCAAATATACTTAAGCCCTTTCATCATTGAATCCATTTGTCTAGAATTTTTAATATTGTCAGCAACACTGAAAGCTTCACCAAATATAGGTATTTTTTTTACAACTAACTCTTTAAACATTTCCCATCCAATCTCTGTCGCTAAATCCATTGCGGAATTATTACTAAATGCGTCTATTATTTGCTGTTCACTAACAATTACTATTTCATGCTTGTTCTCCATTAACAATCCCCTCCTAAAAATCAAAACATATCATATAGAATATTTTACTACTTTTCATTCTTCTCTTAATATTAACCCTCTCACTATAGAGAAAATTTAGCGTTTATCCAAACTGCTCATTACTGCTCGCTCTTGCTTTACCATTATAGTTAACTTACAAGAACAGCTATTTCCCTATTAAAATCGTGTTAGACATATCCAATGAATATTAATATAAGTACTAACTTTTTCTACAATTATATACTATATTTTTACAAAACTCAATTACATGCAAAAATAAAAAATTACATACAAATATTTATGCTATCAGGAACTACTTTTATATTTAATCAAAAAATTCACTAAATAAAGTCTGGTCTGATGCAATCCTTTAAATCACATACAAAACTTTGACATCAAAAGTACAACATATTTAAACCTAAATTATATTTGATGTGTTAAAATTGTAGAATTATCCCTAAATATGCACCAAAAACAAAAGCCCTGCAAGTTTTAACCTTGCAAGGCTTTTGTTTTACTGCACCTTCAGGGGCTCGAACCCTGGACCCACTGATTAAGAGTCAGTTGCTCTACCAACTGAGCTAAAGGTGCGTTACATATAAATAAT
>CAZJGG010000049.1:0-22525 GCA_964545475.1 uncultured Eubacteriales bacterium
ATCTTGCTGCCCTGTATAAGGGTTCATTTGAAAAGCTAATGTTTGAGTTATTTTAATATTATTAATTTTTTGAATTGATACGTTAGTGTCACCTGCAGCATTTGTAATTGGATTTTGAAAATTAGACTCAAAAATATTATTTCTTCCGTTAATTCTTATTGTTGTTATCGATGTACGTGAGCCGGGATGACCGTATAACAGCCTTTTGCCATTATCTGTTGCACTTCCTGGATTTCCTCCTGTTGTTCCCATAGTAAAGCGTCCGCTACTATTAACATACAGCTCAATAAATTCATTTCTAAGCCAGTTATTATCAACAAATGTTGCAGCATATTGTGAGCCGGGGGACATTGAAGCTGTGTAGGAGTTTTCAGAGTCAAATAATGAGCTTTTCCATAATGCGTATTCTTCTGGGGATAGGCTATCGATGTCGGGTATTTGGATTTGATTGTAGTTGGGTTTTGTTTCTTGCATAACATAGGGGTCAGTGATTTGTTCCTGGTCAATTTGTTCTTGGTCGGTTTGTTCAGAATCAGCCGGTTCTTCGTTTATTTGTTGCTCTAAGTCAGAGTTTTCAGAAACTTCGGTTTGCACGCTGTCGGGTTGGTTTTCTGCTTGTTCGGCGTAAAGTAGGCTTTGATTAAAAACAGTCAGGAGAAATGTGACCAGTACAACAAGCAGCAATTTTTTAGATACCATAAAATCTTCCTTTCATTCAATTTTTCATTACTTTCATTGCAAAAAATAAAAACCAACTCGCTTAATAAAATATTTCATTTTACTAAAGCAACCTGGTATATTAAAAACCCCGTGCGCCTGCTGTCGACATTTCTTTCCGGGCGTTTTTTCTGTAGTTAGCTCGGGCCAAGCAACCTCACGGCACCCGAACGGCTTTGCTTAGTGCTGCTTTCTTCCGAACCTGACACGCTTCACAAACGTTCGTTGCGTAAGACTTAGCCGTCAACGCTACTTGCAAAAAACGGACCCCACAAAGAAGGAACCTAAAGCAAGCATCACCCCTGCTATAGCGGATTGCAGGTTCAGGGAGCCGCTACTGCCCCGGCTAGCACGGTTATTTAAAGTATACATTACATAAAGTTTAATGTCAACCTACTTTTTTTTACAGTGCACAACAATTTACAACAATTTTAGAAAAACAAAATGCGGACAGCTTTAACTGTCCGCACATTTGTTTCATAAATCAACAACCAGTCGCCCCACGTCTTCCGAGGGTTCGGGACGTCGAGGACGCCGTCCCCTACAATGCATTTAATGCATAGATTGAGCACCGTGTAGGGGTTGGCGTCCTCGACAACCCGGGAAGTCCATAAGGGAATGGGGTGTCTTATCTATATCTTTATTTAATTAAATTTTTGCTGTCTAAAAACTTAATAAATTTGCTTGTAATAGCGTTTCTGTTTTCGCTTTCGTTAAACATTGTGTTTTGTTCCGGAGCTGTAAGTTTAGCTTTGCCGTTTTCAAAGCTAAAGCTATTTTCGTGTAAAACCGGGCTACCAACAAAAACTTTGTTTTGAGATAGGTCGGCGTTTATAACGCTTTCGTATTCTTTATGTTTTGCGGCGATTTCTTGTCTTACTTGATTTCCATTTTCATAGGAGAAGTGTTTTTGAGAAATGTTTGCAAGCATTTTTATAATTTCCCAGTTTTCATAACCGCAAGAAGGGCTGAATGAGTTATTTATACTCTGGGCTCTTCTTTGAGAACTTACGATTAAACCGGATTGCTCAAAAGGCGTTGCCGCCGGAAGAACAACCTCTGCCATTTCCGCAGTTTCAGTCATTACGCAGTCCATAACCATCATAAAGTCCAGCTTGTTAACTTGAACTTCCGGAATATCTTCTCCGAAAACAAGAAGCGTTTTAATTTTGCCTTTTTCCACGTCTTTTAAAAGCTGTGCGCTGTCTGTGTTAACGCCCATGTCAACAAGACCTTGGCTGTTTCCGGAAGGAAGAAGTGGCATAACACCTGCTCTTGGCTTGCCGATTTGCCCGGAAATTACCGCCATATCCCCAACAAGAATTGCGGCGTCTGTAGTAAGTTCTTTTTGGTCAAACATTATTGCGCCTTTTTTAGCTTTTGCATAAAGTTCCATAGCGGCTTTAATTTCGTCTGTTGGAGAAACTTTACCTAATGCATTTTTAAGCTCTTCTAAGCCCTCTGCATTTTTCGGGTTAAGCCCCATATCTGTGAGAGCTTTAACCATTTGTTTAAGGGTATCAAGGCTCTTAGACGGATTAATTTTAATACATGCATAACCGTCCATTTGGGTTTGTTTACTGCTTACAAGAATAAGCTTCAAACCTTTTTCAATAGCTTTTTTAATTTCAATGCCTAAAATTGCATGGCTGTTTAAAACGTCTTCACAAATAAGAATTAACACTTCTGACTGCAATAAGTCGTAAGCTGTGTTTGTACTGCTTGCATTGCCTAAAACTTCTTTTAAGCCGCTTTTAACGCTGTTAAGGGAATATACGTTATTTGTATTTAAAACTTCGTTTGCGTACTTTTTAGCTAAATAAATATCTTCAAGGGTAAGTCTGTCGCTTATGGAAACAGCAACGCTGTCTGTTCCGTATTGCGCCCCAATACCTTGAACTTTTTTAGTAACATACATTAAAGCATCTCTCATAACGGCTGGTGTAAGTTTGCCGTCTTTTCTTATAAGAGGATCATTAATTTTATGCTGGCGTTTAAGTTCTGTATGACCGAAACGTCCTTTAACACAAAGAATTTGCTCTTTGTTAGCATCTAAATTGGGTAATACTCTAAGAGCCATATTGCCTTTGTTTGTAACAGTTGTAGAACAACCAGTATCGCAGAAAGTACAAACGCTTTGAGTTGCTTTTTCGGAAACAGGCACGTTTTTGTCAATTGCCGCTATTTCTCCTAAAGCACCTGTAGGGCATAAATGAACACATTGCCCACAGGAAATACATTCGCTTTCCACAATCGGCGCACCCATAGATGGTTTAACCGTTGCATCAAAGCCTCTGTCTACAAAGCCTAAAGCTGTTCTGCCCATAACCTCGTCACAAACTCTTACGCACAAACCGCATAAAATACATTTGTTAGGGTTTCTATAGAAAAACGGATTGGATAAATCCATTGGGAAATCATGATTTTCCCCGGCATATTTTTCTGGTTTAGCATCTAATTCATTAGCGTATTTTATAAGCTTACATTCAAAATAATCTGCACAACCGCATTCAAGGCAACGGCTTGCTTCCTTTTTAGCTTGCTCTTCGGAATAACCAAAGTTAACTTCCTTGAAGTTGCCTCGTCTTGCTTCCGGGGTATGATGTTTCATTTTTTCCCTTGCAACCTTTGGCTTGTCGGAAAGTTTATCACTTGTTATTTCCTGGGTTATAATAAATTCTGGTTTAAACGGAATTATTGCCCCATTTAAGTAAGTGTGAATAACATCTGCCGCACGTTTCGCTTCGCCGATTGCTTCAATAGCAATGCTTGCGCCTTTGTTTGTGGCATCACCCACGGCGAAAACACCTTCAACATTTGTTGTAAAAGTTCTTTCGTCTGAAATTATTGTGTTCCATTTTGTAATTGAAAGCTCTTCAAAACCTGCCGGGTTAACACCTTGACCGATTGCGGCAATAACCGTGTCAACTTCTAAAGTTTCCTCTTTACCTTTAACGGCAACAGGGGCTCTTCTTCCGCTGGCATCCGGCTCGCCAAGCTCCATAATTTGAAGCCTAATTTTTGAAACCTTACCCTCTGAATTGCCCAAAATTTCAATAGGGTTTGTTAAAAACTTAAACACAACGCCCTCTTCCATTGCTTCGGTTATTTCAATTTCCTCCGCAGGCATTTCATCTTTTGTTCTTCTGTAAACAACATAAACTTCTGATGCGCCTAAGCGTACTGCTGTACGGCAAGCGTCCATTGCAGTGTTACCACCGCCAACAACCGCTACTTTTTTGCCTGTCATAACAGGGTTAGAAAGAGCAACGTCACGTAAAAAGTCAATGCCACCGTAAACACCGTTTAAGTCTTCCCCCGGGCATCTTAATCCGCTGGAAGTCCATGCGCCGATAGCTACAACTACAGCGTCATGGTTGTTTCTAACATGGTCAAAAGTCATATCTCTGCCGATTTTAACGTTGTTAACCATTTTTACGCCTAATTTTTCAATTAAAGAAACTTCAAGGTCTACAATTGATTTTGGCAAGCGGTATTCGGGAATACCGTATCTTAACATACCGCCCATTTTGTCCATTGCGTCATAAACTGTAACGGCATGACCAAAACGGCGCAAGAAATATGCCGCTGTAAGCCCACCAGGGCCACCGCCGATAACTGCTATATGTTTGCGGGTATCCGGCTGGCATTCAGGCTCGTATGGATTGTCTGAAAAAATGTCCATATCCGCCGCAAAAGATTTAAGCTGTGCAATGCTTATAGGTTCTTCCACAAGCTGGCGGCGGCAAGCTTCCTCGCAAGGGTGAGGGCAAACACGCCCTATACTAGCCGGAAGAGGAATTCTATCTTTTATAAGTTTATGAGCTTCTTTATACTGACCGTTAGCAATTAAGCCAACATATCCCTGACAGTCTGTATGACCGGGACAGGCGATTGTACACGGCGGACGGCAGTCCCCCACGTGGTCTGAGCATAAAAATTCAATTGCCATTTTTCTTGTGGCATTAGCTCTTGGAGAATTTGTTTTAACAACCATGCCGTCTGCCGCAAGGGTTGAACAAGCCCGAACAAGCTTAGGCGAATTTTCTATTTCTACAACGCAAACACCGCAAGCGCCGTATGCTTTAACTCTTTCGTCGTGGCAAAGCGTTGGAATTTCTATATTATTTTCTCTGGCTATGTCTAAAATGGATTGCCCGTCAAAGCCTGTAAGTTCGTATCCGTTTATATTAATTCTTAGCATGACCAGCCCCCCTATTCTACATTAACCGCATTAAAGCGGCACACGGAATTACATTTTCCGCATTTTACGCATTTGCTTTGGTCGATAACGTGTCTTTCACGAAGCTTGCCGGAAATTGCCTCTGTCGGGCATTTCTTTGAGCATACTGTACAGCCGGTACATTCCTCTGAAATTTCGTAGGTTAAAAGAGGTTTACATTGTTTTGCCGTACATTTTTTGTTGTATATATGGTCTTCGTATTCATTACGGAAATAGCGTATAGTTGTAAGAACAGGGTTTGGTGCTGTTTGCCCAAGACCGCAAAGTGCGCCCTCTTTAATTTGGCTGCCCATTTCAAGAAGAAGTTCAATATCGCCATCTTTGCCTTCTCCCTTAGTAATTCTTTCAAGGATTTCAAGCATTCTGCGTGTTCCTATACGGCAGTGAATGCATTTTCCGCAGGATTCTTTCCTTGTAAAGTCCAGAAAGAACCTTGCCATATCTACCATACATGTAGTTTCGTCCATAACAACCATACCGCCAGAACCCATTATAGCTCCTGTTGCGGTAAGAGTTTTATAATCTATAATTGTGTCAATTAATTCTGATGGAATACATCCGCCTGACGGACCACCCATTTGAACTGCTTTAAAAGCTTTGTCGTCTTTTATGCCACCACCAACGCCGAAAATAACGTCTTTAATGGTTTCACCCATAGGGATTTCTACCAAGCCGCCTTTTTTAACTTTGCCTGTAAGGGCGAAAACTTTTGTACCTTTGCTGTTTTCTGTTCCCATAGCGGAAAAAGCAGAGCCTCCGTTTTGAATAATCCACGGAACGTTAGCATAAGTTTCCACGTTGTTAATATTAGATGGTTTTTGCCAAAAGCCTTTTTGCGCCGGAAACGGAGGTTTAAGTCTCGGCATACCTCTTTCGCCCTCTAAAGAAGCAATAAGAGCGGTTTCTTCGCCGCAAACAAACGCCCCAGCCCCTGCTTTAATGCGAAGCTCAAAGCTTGTACCAGTTCCGAAAATGTTTTTGCCAAGCATACCTTTTTCTTTTGCATCTGCAATAGCTTTTTCCAGCCTTAAAATTGCAAGAGGATATTCCGCACGAACGTAAACAACACCTTCGTCTGCCCCAATAGCGTATGCCCCTATTAACATACCCTCAATAATGTTGTGAGGGTCGCCTTCGATAGCCGCCCTGTCCATAAAAGCCCCTGGGTCGCCCTCGTCGGCATTACAAATCATATATTTTTTGTCACCTTTAGAGCTTCTTGCCGCTTGCCATTTAAACCAAGTGGGAAATCCTGCGCCGCCACGCCCTGCAAGACCGGAAACTTTAATTTCGTTAATAACGTCTTCTGGTGTCATTTCTGTAAGGGCTTTTTTAGCCGCTGCATAACCGCCTTTTTCAATATATTCATTTATATTTTCAGGGTTTATAATGCCGCAGTTTCTAAGAGCAATTCTTTTTTGTTTTGTTAAATTATTTAAGTCAGTTTCGTCAATTAAGCCTTGCTCTTCGCTTTGCGGTTCTTTAAGGCTTTTAACTATACCGTCTACAATTTCATTAGTTACTTTAACATAAGTTTTTTTATTTCCGTTATCGTCGTAAACGTCTACAATAGGCTCTAAATAACACATACCAATACAGCCTGTTGTAACAACTTCCACACCGATATTATTTTCTTTGAGGCAAGCCTCTAAATAATCGGAAATTTTGTTAGCCCCTGCAGCAATGCCGCAGCTACCTTTGCCAACTAATATTTTCATGCCTCCACCTCTTTTTGTCTTATTTCTTTTAATATTTTACGAACTTTGTCTGGAGTAAGAGTACCGTATGTTTCGTCGTTAATCATCATAACAGGGGATAAAGAACAGCAGCCAAGACATGCAACGTTAGAAAGCGTGAAAAGACCGTCATTTGTAGTTTCGCCGTCTTTAATTTGAAGCTCATCGCAAATAGCCTCTTCAATCATTACAGAGCCGTTAACATGACAAGCCGTTCCTTGGCACAATAGAATCAAGTATTTTCCAACAGGCTGCATACGGAATTGAGCGTAAAACGTTACGACTCCGAAAACCTTTGAAGGTTTTATTCCCATAAATTGAGAAATGTAATATAATAAATCAACGGGCAGGTAACCGTACTCTTCCTGAGCTTTTTGAAGCACGGTAATTAAGCTGCCCTCTATGTCTTTATATTTCAAAAGCACAGGCAACAGCTTGTCAATGTCGATATTTTTGTCTTTAAAAGTCACTTTAGATGCTTCACACATTTTTTCACTTCCTTTATAGTCTTTTCTTTGATATAATAACATAAACTAAATATATTTTCAAGCAGGAGGTAGCTATGAAATTCTCTAAAAACATGGAAAAAATGATGGATTATTTTACCACATCGGGAGCATTTTTAACAGTTAAAAGCGGAGAAGAAGTAAATACTATGACAATTGGATGGGGCTTTGTTGGGTATTTATGGGGCAAGCCTTATTTTATTGTTGCTGTGCGCCCCCAAAGGCATACATTTAAGCTTATCGAAAACGCTAATGACTTTACTGTAAGTGTACCTTTCGGCACTCTTAAAGAGGAACTTAAAATTTGCGGAACAAAATCCGGAGCTGATATTGACAAAAGCAAAGTTGTAACGTTTAAGGATTCTAAAAGTGTTAATAGCCCTATTGTTGACGGCTGTGACGTTTATTATGAATGCATTATAAAATATGGCGATAGTTTTAAAGAAAACTTAATGGAAAAGCAAATTATTGACAGCTTTTATAAAGACGACTATCACAAGCTTTATTTTGGGGAAATTATTGAATTTAATGAAAAAGAATAAAGGAGCAAAAGAGATGAAAAAAGCCTTATTATTTCTTACAAACGGCTTTGAAGAAACAGAAGCTATTGTTACCGCCGACATTTTAAGGCGAGGTGGTATTTTAGTTACAACAGTGTCTGTTACTGGGGAAATGGCAGTTACAGGCTCTCATAACATTACAGTTATGGCAGATGAATTGTTTGAATATGCAGACAAACAAGGGGATATGCTAGTATTGCCCGGAGGACCCGGAACTGAAAATTTTAATTCTCATAACGGGCTGAAAGAATTAATAAAACGTTATTATGAGGATAAAAAATGGGTTTGCGCCATATGCGCCGCCCCGACGGTTTTAGGCAAATTAGGAATACTTAACGGCAAAGATGCTGTTTGTTACCCCGGCTGTGAAGAAGGCATGACCGGCGCAAACATTGTAGACAAAACAGTTGTTGTAAGCGGAAATGTTATAACCGCAAAAGGCCCTGGGGCGGCAATGGATTTTGGCTTTGCCCTTGTTAATGCTTTATTGGGTGAGGAAAAATGCGAAGAAACGGCAAAAGCATTTATTGTTGATAAATAATAGACCTCTTCCGAAACTCCATGCCGCCGTCTTTGAGGCGAATTTTCCGTTTTGACTACGTCAGAGGGAAACGTACATACGGTGCTTAGTATGCCCGCTTCCCTCTTCCTTGCAAAACGAAAAATTTCCTTGCAAATACGACGACAGCGAGTTTCGGAAGAGGTCTAATGTGAGTTCGATGAAAATTATGTTTTCAATAATTTTCGTCGAACTCACATTTTTTTATATTTTCGCTGTAAAAGTCAGGATATGACTTTTAATTTTTACTCTTCGTCAAGCTTTAACACGCTCATAAAAGCTGCTTGCGGAACTTCCACATTACCAATTTGTCTCATGCGCTTTTTGCCCTCTTTTTGCTTTTCAAGAAGCTTGCGCTTACGGGATATATCTCCCCCGTAACACTTAGCCAAAACGTCTTTACGCATAGCAGAAACAGTTTCCCGGGCAATTATTTTATTACCGATAGCCGCTTGAATAGGAATTTCAAACAAATGGCGAGGTATTTCCTTTTTAAGCTTTTCCGTCATTTTGCGCCCACGCTCGTAAGCGGTAGAGCGGTGTACAATAAAAGACAAGGCATCCACGGCTTCGTGGTTTACAAGCATATCAAGCTTTACAAGGTCAGATTCCTCATAACCTATAAGCTCATAATCAAAAGATGCATAACCCCGGCTTCTGGATTTTAAAACGTCGAAAAAGTCGTAAATAATTTCGTTAAGTGGTATTTTATAAGTGAGCCTTGCCCTTGTTTCCTCTAAATATTCCATGCCAACATATTCCCCACGCCTTTGCTGGCAAAGCTCCATTATTGCGCCAATATAAGTTGACGGCAAAATAATTTCCGCTTTAACCATAGGTTCTTCCATTTTATGAATACGGGTAACATCTGGTAAGTCGTTGGGGCTAGACAGCGAAAAGTTTGTGTCGTCTGTCAAATATACATTATAAACAACGCTGGGGGCAGTTGTAACTAAATCCAAGTTATATTCCCGCTCCAGCCTTTCCTGAATAATTTCCAAATGCAAAAGCCCTAAAAACCCACATCTAAAGCCGAATCCAAGGGCAACGGAAGTTTCCGGCTCGTATTGCAAAGAAGCATCATTTAATTTTAGCCTGTCCAAAGCTTCTCTTAAATCCTGATATTTCGACCCATCCGCCGGGAAAACACCGCAGTAAACCATTGGGGTAACTTTTTTATACCCGGCAAAAGGTGTGCCTGTTGGGTTGCTTGCACTAGTAATTGTATCACCTATTTGTGTGTCGGACACGGTTTTTATGCTGGCAGTCATATATCCAACTTCCCCGGCTTTAAGTTCATCACACGGCAAAAAACGCCCAGGGCCGAAATTGCCGACTTCCACAACGTCAAACTCTGCACCTGTTGCCATAAACAAAACAGAATCGCCTTTTTTAATTTTGCCGTCTACAACACGCATAAATACAATAACGCCTTTGTAAGCATCGTAAAAAGAGTCGAAAATCATAGCCTTAAGAGGAGCATCTTCGTCGCCGGAAGGTGGTCTTATACCGTGAATAATTTTTTCAAAAACCTGATGGATATTAATGTCTGCCTTTGCGGAAATTTGAGGAGCATCTGCGGCAACAATGCCTACAATATCCTCAATTTCTTTTATTGTATTGTTAACGTCGGCGCTAGGCAAGTCAATTTTGTTTATAACAGGGATTATGTCCAAATCGTGGTCTAACGCCATATAAACGTTTGCAAGAGTTTGGGCTTCAACTCCTTGTGCTGCATCAACAACAAGCACAGCCCCTTCGCAAGCGGCAATAGAACGGGAAACCTCATAAGTAAAATCCACATGCCCGGGAGTGTCTATTAAATTTAAAACATATTCGTTGCCGTCGTCTCCTTTATATATAAGGCGGACTGCCTGAGCTTTTATTGTTATTCCACGCTCTCTCTCCAAATCCATGTTGTCAAGAACTTGCTCCTGCATCTCCCTTTCGGTAAGCAAACCGGACTTTTGAATGAGCCTGTCCGCAAGAGTGGACTTACCGTGGTCTATGTGGGCAATAATACAAAAATTTCTAATAAGTTGTTGTCTCGTCATTAAAAAATTATCCTCCTACGGGTCTTAGAGCCTGTTTAAAATCTCGATTTTTGTGGTTTTTCCAGTGAGAAATTGGCATACTTGCAAATAGCTATACGCTGTACGTACATTTTTCATTGATACTGTTCTTAATTGAGAACAGTATGACGCAGTAATTAGGAAAATTTGCCGAAAAGACACAAAAATAGAGATTCTAAACAGTTCAGTTTCTTACTTATATTCTTCAAAATAAACCCTTTTTTCATCATAACGGATATTTATATTAGGTTCGTTTTTTGGGTATCCAATGGCTACAACCGCAAAAACCATAATATTTCCCGGTAAATTTAAAAGCTTTGAAACGTATTCCATTCTGTCCTCTCTTGGGGCAACCCCAAGCCATACGCCTCCAAGGCCTTGGCTTACCGCTTCCAACAAAATATTTTGGGTGCAAGCCCCCATATCCTGCTGCCAGCACTGCTCAATAGCAATATAATCCTTATTACCAAGCAAAACAACAGCCAATGCCGCCTCTTTAGCTGGTTTTGCAAATTCACTTAAATCTCCAAGCTTATTTAATGTTTGCCTGTTTTCAACAACAATAAACTCCCAAGGCTGCTGATTTCTGGCAGACGGCGCTTGCATAGCGGCTTTTAGCAGCATATCTATTTTTTCTTTTTCAACGGGCTTATCCTGAAAACTTCTAACGCTTGCCCTTTTAAAAATCTCATTCATATTAGCAACTCCTTTTATAACATATCTATTTTGCTAAATTATAACACCTTTAAGTTGTTTTGTGTAGCATAAAGATTAATAAATCACGTAAGATAAAAATTTTAGTCACGCTGGTTGTTAAATATATTTTTGCATATTGTCGTTTTATGAAACAGACGTAAATTTTAGTAAAAAAAGCTTGTCATATTATATATTAAAATATATAATGTATGAAATTAAAAATATTAATATAGGTGATAGAATGGAATTTAAGCAATTGGAAGCCTTTGTAAAGACAATCGAACTGCGAAGTTTTTCTAAAGCGGCAGATGCTATTTATATTTCCCAGCCATCAGTAAGCCTTTACATAAACGCTTTGGAGCAGGAGCTTGAAACAAGGCTTTTGCTTAGAAATTCCAAAGAAATAAGCACCACAAGAGCAGGAGATGTTTTTTATAAATATGCTAAAAATTTACTGGCTCTCAAAGATAAGGCAATATTTGCAACCCAAATGAAAACAGATACATTTCAAGGAGAGGTTGAAATTTTTGCTTCTTCCGTTCCCGCCCAATATTTGTTGCCGGAAGCAATGGTAAGCTTTAACAAGCAATACCCTAACATATCGTTTAAAATTATACAGTCCGACACTGAGAAGGTAATTACATCTGTTATAAGCAGAACGTGTGAGGCAGGTATAGTCGGCGGCAAACTTGCATCTTGCAAATGCGATTATATCCATATTACCAGAGAAAGTCTTATATTAATCGCACCGCCGGATTATAAATGCAAAAATATATCCAAAAAAAATATTGCACAATTTTTTTATAATGAAAAAGTAGTTATGAGAGAAGAAGGCTCTGCCACAAGAAATCACTGGATACATTATTTAAGAGAACAATGCGTTAATCCGGATAAATTACACCCTGTTGCCTCTTTCTCATCCACCCAAAGTATTATTCAGGCTGTTTCAAAAGGTCTTGGCGTTTCAGTTGTTTCCAGCATCGCCGCAAAAGACTATTTGGAAAAAGGGTTGATAAGCCAAATAAAATTAGAAGCCCCCTTGCCTGAAAGAGACTTCTATTTTATATTTAAAAATGATGCCATAGTGCCACCACACGTAAAATTGTTTGCGGAATTTTTATGTAATTTTAATGCGGATTCCTCGAAATAATGAAATCATCATATCCCGTAGGGAACGCATTGTCATCTGAAAATGCGATTCTAAATAATAAAAATCAAATCTTCATATCCCGTATGCAACGCATTGTATGCGTTCCTTTCTTTCCATCATTACCCTTCGCAACCCACGGAACGCATGCAATGCGTTCCCTACAATCCCATATTGTCATCTGAAAATGTGATTCTACATATAAAAATTCTCTAAATCGTAACCATTTGGCTTGCTGTAAATCTTTGAGCAAGCATAAGGGAAACATGCTTTTCAATGTTTATTTTGTTAGCCGCTAAAATGGAGCTAACCGTTTCGTAGGCAACAGCTGGGTCGTTGTTTTCCTCGCTTAAATGCCCTAAAAAAACGTATCTAAGCCTGTTAGACATTATTTCCGCAATAAGCCTGCCTGAGCAAACGTTGGACAAGTGCCCGTTTTGCCCTAAAACACGCTTTTTAAGGTGTTCTGGATATCTTCCATTAATAAGCATGTCCACGTCGTGGTTGGCTTCTATTAATATAGCGTCGGAATCAACGATACTTTCTTTTATACATTCAGTAACGTGACCTATATCAGTTGCCACGGAAAGTTTCGCATTTTGAGCAAAAATGCAATAACCAACAGGCGCTGCGCTGTCGTGGGGTATTGGAAAAGGATTTATGATAATATCGTTAATAATGCAATTTTCCTGTATGTAAACCGTTTTTTTGTTATGTTCCCCAATTATACCTATATTTCTAATCTTATCAATTTGTTTCCATGTTTTTTCTGTTGCATATATGGGTATGTTATGTTTTCGTGATAACACCCCAATACCGGCAATATGGTCTGAATGCTCGTGGGTTACAAAAATTGCATCTATAAGGCTTGAAGTTGACCCTACAGATTTCAAGCCGTTTTCAATAGATTTGCCCGATAGCCCGGCATCAATAAGTATGTGAGTATTCTCTGTTGCTATATAAACGCTGTTGCCGCTGGAGCCGCTTGCAAGCGGGCAAAATTTTACCGGCATTTTTCACCTCTTATGTTAGAGCAATTGGCATAAACATAAACAGCTATGTTTTTGCCAATTGCTCTATATGTTGTAATTAAATTCAGTTTTAAGGCGCATTTTTAATTAGAATTAGATATTATTTTAAATTCGTTAAAAGGAAACCATTTTGCAATAACCTTGCCGATTAAAGCTTTTTTATTAATAGATCCTATATCCCTTGAGTCGTAGCTATCGTCTCTATTGTCTCCAAGAACAAAGTATTCATTTTCATTTAGCGTAATATCCGATTGCCCTTTTGTTGGAGTGTTTTCTGTATATGGCTCGTCAAGAGCTTCCCCATTAATATAAACAATCCCATCATTAATTTCAACATGGTCTCCGGGAAGCCCCACTATTCTTTTTATAACCTTTAACTGCCTGCTGCCCTCTTGCATATCGCATACAATTACATCTCCATGCTTTATGCCCGTTACAGCAGGAGCAATTCTTGAAATTACAATTCTGTCGTTAGTAAAAAAGGTTTTTTCCATAGATTTTCCCTCAACCTCGAAAGGCCAAAGAACAAAATATAAAACAGTAAGTATCAAAGCTGCAATACCTATGGATTCAATCCACTCAACAGCCTTTTTTCTCATAATATATGACGGTCAATTAAATGGACCAGATTTCCGATTTCTGGTTTTGTTATTTGTTCAGTCGCTCCAACTTGTGCACCTTTTCTGCGCATTTCATCGTTAATAAGGGAAGAAAAAATAATTACAGGAAGTTTGCGCAAAACTTTGTCTTCTTTAATAAGTTTTGTTAAATGGTGTCCGTCCATTTTAGGCATTTCAATATCTGTTATAACGCATGTGCAATAGTTTTCAATTGCCCCTCCAGCTTCTTTATAACTTAAAAGGTGTTCCCAAGCTTCTTGACCATTATCACATATTGTAACGTTTTTAAAACCGGATTTTTCAAGCGCTTGAACAATCATTTTTTCAAGAAGAGGTGAATCCTCCGCAACTAAAATAGGTTTGTTTTGAATATTTCTTTCCCCCATTTTATCAATTTCACTCATTTGTATACCTGATGTTGGGCTAATGTCCATAAGAATTTTTTCAAAGTCTACAATAGTGATTAGCCGGTCGTCAAACCTAGCAATGCCTGTTGCCAAACCGTCTTCCCCGCCATAAATGGATGCATCAGGCTTTTCAATGTCCTGCCAAGATATTCTGTGAATAGCCTCAACAGTATGTACATGAAAAGCAGTATTCACTTTGTTAAAATTAGTAATAATAAAAATGTTTCTACTTTCATCTTCAGAGGGAGGCAGTCCTAAATAAGAGGCTAAGTTTATAACTGTCATAATTACTTCCCGAGGCTTGAAAATTCCTTCTACATACGGGTTGGAGTTTGGCATTGGTGTTACTCTATTATATTGCATTATTTCAACAACTTTGGCAACATTAATACCAAAATGCCTATCTGCAATAGTAAATTCCATTACTTCAAGCTCGTTAGTTCCGGATTCCAATAGTATTTCTTTTTTCTTGAAATCTGCCATATTAAAACCTCCGTTTTACATGATTAAAACCGCTCACGAACCATGCGGCTAATGTGATTTATACTACATTATATCATGTTCAAATAATTTAACAATATACTTTTTAAAAAAAGACTGTAAAAATTTATTGTTTTTTATTATAATAGAAGCAAATAAAAAAAATAGAATTGCTTAAGAGGTGGATTATGGGTATAAAAGAACACTTTGATAATGTTTCGGAAAACTATGATAAACAGAGAAAACTTCTTCTTCCGTGTTTTGATGATTATTACGGCTTGCCCCTTTCCTTAATGGACTTTCCGGGAGATTGCCCCAAAATTTTGGATATTGGAACTGGTACTGGAATTTTTGCATCTTTTGTTTTGGATAAATACCCAAACGCTGAATTTACATTAATAGATTTATCTGATAAGATGCTTGACATTGCTAAAGAAAGGTTTTCAGGCAAAACTAACTTTACGTATATTTGCGCAGACTATACAAAGTTTGAATTTGAAGAAAGCTTTGACATTATAATTTCCGCTCTGTCAATACACCATTTAACAGCTTTACAAAAAGAGGAATTATACCAAAAATGCTATTCAATGCTTAGTGAAAACGGTATATTTATCAATGCAGACCAAGTTTTAAGCCCCTACCCCCAAGCTGAAAAATTGTTTTCTGATTTGTGGCGAAAACAAGTAGAAAACAGTGGGCTTTCCCGGGAAGAAGTAGATATGACTTTTGATAGGGTTAGCTTTGATAACCCCTCCACTCTTTCAGATCAGCTCCTATGGCTTAAAAACGCCGGGTTTAAATATACAGATTGCCTATATAAATATTATCACTTCTGTGTGTTATTTGCACAGAAATAGAGGAGGGTTATAAATGCCAAATAAAATTATTCACGGCGGAAATCTACACGAGATAGAGCATAAATATCAAATACCTATGGAAAAACTCGTTGATTTCAGCGGAAATGTTAATCCCCTTGGCTTCCCCGAAAGTGTGAAGAAAGCCATAACAGAGGGTTTGTCAAAAATAACAACATACCCGGATGTTAATTATGAAGGGCTTAAAAAAGCAATTTCCCATTACACCGGGGCAAAAAGCCAAAACATTCTTGTGGGAAACGGAAGCACGGAGCTAATAGCTCTTTTTATTAAAACGGTGAAATCCATAGGGGGAAATAAAAAAGCCCTTTTAATTGCCCCGTCTTATGGAGAATATGAAAGAGAGCTTCAAAACTGCGGTTTTGAATATGACACTTTTTCTCTTTTAGAAGAACAGGATTTTGAACCTGATGTTTCTCAGCTTATTACGGCGTTAACTCATAAGTACTCGCTTATAATACTTTGTAACCCAAACAACCCAACAGGCAAAGCCATTTACCACGAAGACATGGAAAAATTATTAATGCATTGCCGTGATAATTCCATTTTTGTTATGATTGATGAAACATATGCAGAATTTTGTGAAAGCACTTGTGTTGAAACTTCGGTTTTTATCGACAAATACGATAACTTATTTACAATAAGAGGAACATCTAAATTTTTTGCAATTCCCGGTCTTCGCCTTGGTTATGCCCTTTGCTCCGGTTATAATATTTTAAGCGCTTTTTCGGCTTCTCAATACCCTTGGAGCGTTAATTCCCTTGCAGATGCCGCCGGGCAGGCTATGTTCCATGATTCCGATTTTATTAATAAAACAAAAAAATTAATTATTTCGGAAAAAAAACACATGTTTGAAAGACTTGCTAGAATTAAATGCATAAAAGCTTATAAATCCCAATCCAACTTTATTTTAATTAAGTTGCTTCCTAATTGCCCTCTTAACTCCAATGAAATTTTTGAAAAAGTATTGGAAACCGGTTATTTAATAAGGGATTGCGACGGTTATTCCTTTTTGGACAACCGCTTTATAAGAATATGCGTTTTAATGCCCAGCGAAAACCAGTTGTTAATATCAAATCTTAAAAAAATATTGGAGTGTGTATAAAATGAGCGACTGTATTTTCTGTAAAATCGTAAACAACGAAATACCAAGCAATACTTTTTATGAAGATGAAGATTTTAAATGCTTTTTAGATGCCTTTCCGTCAAGCCTAGGTCATGCCATTATAATTCCTAAAGCTCATACCCCTAACGTATTTGAAATTGACAAAAACCTTTATGGAAAGCTTTATACAATTATTCCACAAATTGCAAATAAATTAAAAAATGCTCTTAACTGCGACGGAATAAATATTTTACAAAACAACGGCGAAGCTGCAGGGCAAACGGTTTTTCACCTCCATGTACACTTAATTCCCCGGTATAATAACGACAGCGTAAATATTAAATGGCAGACTGTAAAACCATTAGACCTCGATATTCAAAAACTTTTAAACGCCCTAAGATAATAACAACTTCGTCAAAACCACGTTAAATTTTACCTGTATACAAAATATTAATAATGCTGTATACTTACGACATAACGACTAATACTGATACTGCTTGCATACGGGGGTAAACATTTATGAAAGCTTATAAAAGGGTACTGGTTTATAAAAAAGCGGTAAAAAAGGTTTGCTGTAACTTTTGCGGGCACGAAATTAACAAAAATCAGTTTGGATATATGGATGAACACATTTCGGTTAAAAAAAAGTGGGGGTATGGCTCTATCCACGACGGAGAAACCCACAGCTTTGACATTTGTATGACATGTTATGAGCGGCTTGTTAAAGCGATGAAAATTTCCCCAAATGTGAAATAATAAAAAAATAAGCTCTATAGAAGTTGCGTTTTTGCAATTTCTATAGAGCTTATTTTTTTATAGCTCTCTTCCCACACTCGTGTTGTTTTAGTTGATTTTTTAGCAAATTGTTCTATCTATGAAATTTCGCCTTGACAAATTTTCATTTATATTCCACAATAATTACATCAAATATGACTTTGGAATTAAAATATTCTTATGGGCGGGGGCAATATTTTGGAGAAATTAATTAAATCAAAAAAATTTAAAAGCATTAAAAGAAAAATTGTAACATTTTTTGTAGTGTCAATGGGTATCGGTATGATTTTTTTAACGTTATCACTCACTAATTCTTTAAATGTTTTAGTAAGCATAAAAACTGAAAAGGAAACATTTGAGACTGCCCAGCATTACAGCTCTTTATTTAGGGAGGTTGTTGACGAAAATATTCTTATTTTAAAAACACTGGATTCAGTGGTAAAAATGAATATTAAAAATAATTTGACAGACAGATATGAAACGGAATTAATTCTTAAAGATATTTTGCAGTCAATTAACACCGTAGACAGTTTATATTTGATGTTTGAGCCAAATGCATTTGACGGCAGGGATTCTGAATTTGTCGCATCTACTGTAGGTTCGTATTCTAATGGCCGAGCGTATATGTATGCATATAGAGAAGGCGACGACTTTCAAACCGTTACAGATGTAGGAATAGTAAATACCGAGACTTCGGATAATGACTATTTGCTTGATATATACACCATTCCCAAATCCACTTTACAACCATACGTTTCAAAACCTTATGAATATGTAGAAGATAATGGGGAAGTTTTTGAATACATAACTGTTTCAGTACCAATAATTTTAGACGGTAAATTCATTGGAATAGCCGGCTCTGATTATGAAGCGAAAAATTTTTATAATATTTTAAACACAAAAATATACGATAACGGTTATATAGTTTTAACTTCAAGTGATAACAAAATTATATATTCGCCAGATAAATCAATTGCCGGGGAAGAGGCCCCAAAACATTTTGAAAATGTTTTCGTCAATAACTCTCTTGAAATAAAAGTTGATAAAAAAGTTGTTTTAAATGGCAAAGGGCACTTTATTATAAAAGCACCTGTATATTTTAACCAATTAAATGAAGTTTACTGTATAAGCGTTGTTGTTCCCAACTCTGAAATTTTTTTAGCCAGCAATTTATCAATATTAGGCGTAGTTATAATAATTATAATAACAGGTGTTATAATAACCTTCGCATCAATAAAATATACTGGTAAACTATTTTTGCCTTTAAGTGAGTTGGCTAAAATTTCTGAAAAAATTTCTGAAGGTGACTTTAATTTTCAATTACCAAATACTGAAAATGATGAAATCGGTGTTTTAAACCAAGGATTTAGCAAGATTGTTTATATAGTTAATAACATTTTGGAGGACACTATTAATTTATCTACAAATCACGCCAAAGGAAACATAGATGCTGTAATAGATGAGGACAAATACAACGGCTCTTTTAAAACTGTAGCTCAAAAAACTTCTAATATGGCAAGAGAATATTCTTACATGATTACGGAAATTTCAAACGGGCTTGAAAACTTTTCTAATGGACGGTTTAATGAAAAAATTAATCAATATCCAGGCAAAAAAGTTGCTATTACAAACGCCATGACAAACCTCGCCGAAAATTTATCTAACGTTAGCGGAGATTTAAAGCTGCTAATTAATGAGGCTTCCAACGGTGAATTATGCCACCGTGTTGATATATTAAAATATAGCGGAGACTGGCAGACCTTAACACAATCTCTTAATGAATTAATGGATACTATTGTTAGCCCTATTAATGAGTTAACAACTGTATTAGACCATGTTTCAAAAGGACAATTTTCTTTGCTTATGCAAGGGGAATATAAGGGACAATTTTTAGAAATGAAAACCTCTCTTAATAGCACTATTTCAACTATTGTGGAATATATTCATGAAATCTCCTTGGTTTTAAACAAAATGGCTGACAATAACCTTAATCAGGAGGTAACCGGGGAATACGTGGGAGAATTTAGTAAAATTAAGGAATCCCTTAACAATATTCTTAAAAACTTTAGTATTATTTTGAAAAACATAGGTGTGACATCTAAGCAGTTATCAGAAGGCGCCGCTTTTATTGCAAGCAACACATATGAAATATCAATTGGGGTTAATAACCAACGAAATTCCGTAAATGTCTTAAGAAGCTCTGTTGAAAAACTGGAGCAGGGCGTAAGTAATGAGTTTGCCCAGGCACAATCGGCTAAAATGGTTTCGGAACATTCCAATAAAGATATAATGATGGGTAACGAGGAAATGGACCGATTAATAAACTCTATGAATGAACTTGGTGAAGTTTCCAAAACTATTACAAGCATTGCAAAAGTTATTGACAGCATTTCATTTCAAATAGGTTTATTATCCGTTAACGCCTCTATAGAAGCCTCAAGAGCCGGTATACACGGCAAAGGATTTTCTGTTGTTGCAGACGAGGTTAGAAGCCTAGCCGGAAAGAGCACAGAGTCTGCAAAGGAAATTGACGGTTTAATTAAAAGTGCAGTTCTGCGTATATCAGAGGGTGCAAAAAACGCTCACACAACCAGAAGCATTATGCACGAAATAATAGGAGGGTTTACAAAAACAAACGAGCTAATGGACTCCATTTCGGTTTCCATTGAAGAGCAGATGAATGTAATTAAACTTATAACAGACGAGGTTACCCAGATTTCCCAAATTGCCTCTACCAATTCTACAGCGGTTGAACAAGTTGTTGCCAGCACAGAGGAGCTTGCCGGTCAATCAGAGGTGCTAAGCGATACTGCAAACAGTTTTAAATTGTAATTTACCAGCAAAGCTTAACAAAAAATCCAATGAGCACTTCATCACAGCAGATGGAGGCACAATTGGACTTGGGTATATAAACTTGGAAGCAATTGGAATCCGAAAATGTAATAGGCAATGGGGTAAAAACCATGCTATCTGACTCTCTTATTTTTCTTGTTCTTCCACAGTAATCAACATAATAGAGCAAAATGTCATACCATACTGAAATGGCACATTGCTCATATTTCACATGGTTAAGATGAACTGTACATTTTTGAATGCACTCTATACTGTTTACACATATTCTTTTAGATATTTGTTCACAAATACATCTACAGTTGTTAATATTAACAACACAGCAGTTGCTTTCGGCTGTAACAGGTATATCACCGAACAACCCATGCGCTTCAGCCACACTCAAAAATTTTTGCATTTCTCATCTCTCCATTACAAAAACTTACCCTCAATGGCTATAGATACGAGTGCAGCTTATTGAGGGCAGGTACTAAGCTGCACGCACGTTTTATAAATGTATTTTTGATTCATGGGACTGTTGAAAATTAAGGTAAATTCTTAAAAAATATTTGCCGAAAAGCCCAAAACATGGCTTTTCTTTCAATGCTTTTTAAGAATTTTTGAATTATTCAACAGTCCCATTCATAAAACGGGCGTGTTTAAGCTGTTATATTAACGTGAGAATTGCTCCCCAATTAAGCCGCTAAAGCGGCTTTTCGACTTTGTCGAACTCACGTTAAAATAATGTGAGTTCGATGAAAATTATAAAAAACATAATTTCATCGAACTTTGATTATATTCCCACAATTTGCGGCAAAAACCGCCGAAAATTGTCGCTCATAACGTGAGAATTGCTCCCCAATTAAGCCGCTAAAGCGGCTTTTCGACTTTGTCGAACTCACGTTATATTAATCACAATTATTGCATTCTACTGTTACAGTAAACCTAATAGTATAAGATTCACCTGGTTCGAGGTTTCCAATTGTAATGCCCTTTTCAGGGTTTTCATTGGTCGGACCTACATGATTCTTATAAGTTGAGTGTTCCTTATACTTCATTCCTGCAGGTATATTATCTCTTACAACAATGTCATTAAGTTTCACATCACCGCAATTTGTTACTACCAGCGTAAATACCACTTCCTCGCAGCAATGAGTTACAAATGTCTTGTCGGCAGATTTTACAATGCTTAAGCATGGGTTAACAATCAATGTCAGTGCATGGTCTGTATCAGTGGTTAGGTTGTGTTGTATACCCTTAACGTCAATAAAGCTGTACGTTGCCCACGTCACATTATCAATTTCACCACTTTCACCATCATTAACAGTTACGTCAAACTCAAGTGTTACAGAACCTCCCGCCGGTACATCACCAAAGCTGATACCGGTTTCTAATGTTTCTCCCGGCTGTGGCGCAGGCACAATAGAACCAGGCACTACCGTAGTTTTAGGTGAAATAGTGTCACAAATTACTACATCTTGTACATCTACTGAGGATTTATTCTCGTAGGTAATTGTATAGTGTATTGTATCTCCAGTCTGAGCACATGCTTTGTCGGCTACCTTGCCAATATATGCTTTGATACAGTCAATGCGCACAGATGATTCTGCATGGAGAGGCTGCACTCCCCCGCCATTACAATGGTCAATGTATTTACCATCTGCTGTTGCGCAGTTAATAAACGGACCACATGGATCACAAGTTATAATTTCATTTAATAAACTGTTCATTAAAATCCTCCTTTCTTAAGTATTTTAAATTCTTTGGAAATATTTCCAATATATCATATGCAAAAAAAATACAATTTGTCCTATTTTTAACAAAAAAAGTAAGCACCGAATAATCTGCGCTTACTTACCATAAAAATTTTATTTAATACACCTCTTCTGAAACTCGCTGTCGTCGTATTTGTGAGCAAACACGGCGGCATGGAGTTGCTATAAGAGGCGTGTTGAATAATCCTTATTTGGAAAATTTCAGCTGTAAAAACGACCGGATTTAGGCGCGTTTTTACATCGTTTTGAAATTTTTTCAATCATTATTCAACACGCCTATAAGAGGCGTGTTGAATAATCCTTATTTGGAAAATTTCAGCTGTAAAAACGACCGGGTTTAGGGGCGTTTTTACATCGTTTTGAAATTTTTTTAATCAATATTCAACACGCCTA
>CAZJGG010000050.1:0-22405 GCA_964545475.1 uncultured Eubacteriales bacterium
CCTTAAACCAACAAACAAACATAATGATAATCGCAAAATTGACATTCCGCAATTTTATAAAAGTGGAAAAAGAAAGGTCAAGTGAGGAGGTTGCAAATTTGTAAAAATTGTGTCATTAAACATAAAATAAACGGCTCATTACTTGATAGTGCAGGGAGCGGATAACGATAAAGAGTCAAGTAAAAAAAATAAAAGGAGAGATTAACTTGATTTTAAAAAAATGCTCAATTTGCGGTGCAAGCCTTGACCCAGGCGAAATATGCGACTGCCAAAGCCAAGAAAGGAAGAAGCCCATGCATAAACAAACTTTAGACAATATGGCAAAAGGGGGGCTATTAGAGCGATTTAATGTTGAGTTTGATAAGATATGTCAAAACATTTATGACCTAAACACAAAAGCGAACATTAAGCGCAGCATTAATATTACTATAACCTTTAAGCCTTCGGAAGACCGTGACTTTGTGGAAACTAACATTTCTACCAATTCCAAGCTTGCACCTTATAACCCAATTGAAACACGCTATCTTATAGGCAAAGACCATAAAACAAACAAAATTATCGCCGAAGAGTACGGTCGTGACCAAATGAAGGGGCAGGTAACTTTTGACACTTATGCTGAAGAAAACGAAGAAAGTACTAAGCCGGACGGAGCATCAATAATTGATTACCGTAAGGCATAACAAAAATAGAGGAGGATATATTTATGATTAAAGAAGCATTAAAGTATTTTTTAGAAGTGTCTTCACCAAAATCAGAACGCATTGGAGGATATGCTTATTCAGACAAACATCTACATATGATTACAGAGCCAACACCCGAAATGTTTAGGGTTAAAAATCTGTCTTCACTTGTTGAATATGTAAAACATAATCGTGACGATTTAGCACTTGAAAACTTAATGATTGTTGTTGAAGGTTCAAAACGTGTTTTTGTGCATTCTGCTTTGCGACAAGACCAAAAAAGGGATTTCTACATAGAAGCTATACCAACTTTGCCACAAATTGACTTTGGGAGATATTTCCCTGCAGAAGATTTTATTATTATGATTCAGTCTCTTTTTGCTAATAACGGAGACAAAGATGCAATTTTAAAAGTTGTCGGTAATTTAAAGGATGAAGCTATTAAACAGCTTAATGATGACGGAGTTTCTCAAAAGGTTACTGTTAAAACAGGTATTGCCACCATTGGAGAAGCTGTTGTGCCTAACCCAGTATGCTTACATCCTTTTTGTACATTTACGGAAATTTTACAGCCGGCACGCCCATTTATTTTTAGAATGCGCCAAGGTGGTCAGTGCGCATTGTTTGAAGCCGATGCCGGAATGTGGGAGAACGAAGTAATGGAGGACATCGCTGATTATCTAAAGCAAAATTTACAAGATGAAATTGAAAAACATAACTTAACAATTTTGTGCTAAAAAGTAACTGAACGGAGGTTGTCCATGAGTAAAAGAGGGATTCCTTATTTTTCCCTTGATGTCAACATGGACACAAAATTTGAGTTAATAGAAGCAGAATTCGGGCTGAAAGGCTTTGCAGTAATCGTCAAGCTCTTCCAAAGGATATATGGGGGAGCTGGTTATTACTGTGAATGGACAAAAGAGGTTGCGTTACTGTTCGGCAAAAATGTTGGGCTGGGTGGTGATGTCGTTTCTGAAATAGTGTCTGCTGCTATTCGCAGAGGTATTTTCGATAAAGGTTTGTTTGAGAAATACGGCATTCTTACATCACATGGAGTGCAGAAAAGGTATTTTGAAGCTGTCAGCCGCAGAAAACAAATTGAAATCGAAAATGTATACCTCTTAGTTGATGTTGCCCAAATTTTGAAAAATGTTGACATAACGCAAAGAAATGTTAACAAAACAGAAGAAAATGCTTACATTCCCAAACAAAGGAAAGTAAAGGAAAGTAAAGGAAAGAATAATAAAAAAGATAGTGCGACAGACCCTCAGCCAATCACTTCTACAAGCAATTCTCCTACATTTAAAGAACTTGAAGAAATTATTGGATACTTAAATTTAAAAGCAAATACTAACTATAAAGCGACAACAGGCAAAACAAAAAATCTTGTAATAGCAAGGTTTAACGAGGGATTTACCATTGAAAATTTCAAAACTGTTATAGATAATAAATGCGCCGAATGGTTATGCAGCCCCGACATGGTTAAATATTTACGCCCCGAAACTCTTTTCGGTACAAAATTTGAGGGATATTTAAATCAGCAAAAGGTTCAAAATGTGAGCAAGTCAACAAATAAGTTTGCAAACTTTAAGCAAAGAGACTTGGATTTTGAAGAAATAGAGCGCCTAGAACAAGAAGCATTAATGGAGAGGACGAGCCTAGAGCGTTGGTAATACACAATTTAGTGAGCTTGAACTACAACGGCACAGAATACGCCATAGACCAATTTAAGAGCTTTACAAAGCGTATTAGCAAAAGATGTTAGTATATTCTTACAATACTTTATAATTGCAAAATGGAAGTGGATTTACATTACACAAACCTTGTTATATACATTTCTGTATGTGGTGTGAAATTATATTAAAAAGGGCTGGTAATAAGCATGAAATATATAGTTTGCTATAGCGGTGGGATTTCTTCCGCTTTGGTGGCAATAGAAGCTGTACGGAGACACGGCAAAAAAAATGTTGTATTACTGAATCATGATATATCGGCAGATGTGGAACATCATGATATAAAAAGATTCAAAACACAAACTGCTGAATACTTGGATATTCCTATAACATATGCCAACATGGAAAACTATCAAGACAATACACCACTTAAAATTAGTGTTATGGAAAGGGCTTTTACCAATCCGACAACACAACAAGCACTATGTACATACAACTTAAAAACAAAGCCTTTTACAGACTGGCTTAAAAATAATTTTCCAGCTTCCGTTGACAATATTTGTAAAGACATAACGATACTCTATGGGTTTGACACTAACGAAAAAGCAAGGATACAACGTAGAAGCAGTTATCTAGGTACAATGGGGTATTTTAGTAATTATCCGTTGGCTTTTTGGGATAGAACGATACAAAGCACAAAAGAAATAGGAATTGAGCCGCCTACAACTTACAAAATTTTTAAACATGCCAATTGCATTGGATGTTTAAAAGCTGGAATGCAACACTGGTATGTTGTTTATTGTTTGCGGCAGGACATTTTCCAAGAAGCCATACAAGTTGAAAATAAACTGGGATATAGCATAATAAAAGGGCATTTCATGAAAGACTTGATACAACGATTTGAAGAAACAAGAGATAAAGGTATTTGCCCCAACGATAAAGGAAACGGTAAAAGCTTTTGGGATAAAGTCAATAGAACAATTCCAGAGCAATTAAGCATGTTTCCATGTGATTGTGCGGGTTTGTAGAAAGGGCTGGGGAAATGAGTAATAAAACGGAATTACTATTAAAAATCAAGGCACTTGCTGAACGGGGTGAGGGTGGAGAGAAGGAATCTGCACAATTATTCCTTTCCCGGCTCATGGATAAATACGGGATTACAGAAAGTGACCTAAACGAAGAAACAGTTGAATGTGAGTGGTTCAGATATAAAGACGAACTACAACGCCGCCTTCTGAATCAAATTATTTATATGGTTTTAGGGAAAGTGGATGCATACAAGAGGGCAGGTGGGAATTTTAAGCTAGTTGGTGTGTACTGCACTACTTACCAGCGTATAGAGATTGAAGCAAATTATGAATTTTATAAAAACGCATTGGCAGATGAACTAAATATTTTCATGTCAGCGTTTTGCAGTAAAAATTTGATTTTTCCACAAGAAGTAATTAAAAATCTAAATCCCAATTCAGAAACAAACCCGCATAAAGCTTTAAAGGTTGCGCTTATGATGGAAGGTATGGAGCAGCATACCCTTAGAAAAATGATTGGAGTGAATGAAAATGATTGAAGTAACAGTTAAACTTGAGAATGGAAAGACGAATATTTTTGAAACGGAATAGAAAATATATTAGATGATTCAGCTTGTATGAAAATCATGAAGAATTTAGGAGGACTATAATTATGAATAATATGGGTCAAATAACAGAAATGATTCAAAAATCGCATGATACGGCAAAATTAAAGGGTTGGCATGATGAAAAAAGAACATTCGGTGAGCTTATAGTATTGTGTCACAGTGAACTAAGCGAAGCACTTGTATATCACAGAAATGGCTTTGAAAATAGTGAAATACTCTATGAAGCTGATAAACACGGAAAATTAAAGCCTATTGGCATACCGTCAGAATTAGCAGATGTTTGCATTAGGATTTTTGATATGTGCGGTTTATATGGAATCGACTTAGAAAATGCCATCCTTGAAAAAATGGAGTATAACCAAAAAAGAGATTACCGACACGGTAACAAGGTTTTATAGTCACAATTTGGGCTTGATAACACGGAGGTAAAAGGATATGTCAAAGACCAGCAATAAAGAATTAATCAAAGAGGTACTAAAAGAAATATCTGAACAAGAACGGCAGACTAACAAGCGCAAAGTTTTTCGTAACACTGAACTGCTTATGAAAAACTATAACGTACTAAAGCAACATTCAGAAAATGCTGTCTATTCATTCACACAATCAATAACGGATATTGAGCCATTGACATTTGAAAACCTATACATAGAAGCTATTCTTAAATCCAAAATACGTACAACGATTATGGTACAACATATTGATATGGCTTTGGAAATGCTTCATAAAAATTCTATGGATAAAGGCAAACAAGAAGAAAATAAATATAATGCTATGATTGATAATTTTGTGACGGGAGAAACTTTTGAAGAATTAGCCGAAAAGTATAACTGCACACCGCTTACAGTTAGACGATGGAAAAATGACATGTTAAGAAATTTGGGTATTCTCCTATTCGGCGTTGACGGATTACTTAGTCAATTGAACATATCATGATAAAAAAAGTATATTGTAATGATAATTAGCCCGTGTTAATATGATACCATGAAATAATTAGCAAAAGGTAAAGCATGGGCGAGGTGATAGAATGAATACGGTACAGCCGATTAGGAGTAAGTCCCAAGTGATGGATATAGTCGACTATTTGAAAGCAAAGAATAGCCGTGACTATATCCTTTTTATGTTCGGCATATATTCCGGGCTTAGAATATCCGATATTCTACCATTGAAAGTCCGTGATATAAGAGGAAAAAAACGTTTGTACATTAGGGAAAAGAAAACAGGAAAAGAGAAAACTATATTTATTAATAAAGAATTACAGGCGGCATTGGTTGATTATATAAAAGATATGAAAGATTGGCAGTTTCTTTTCCCTAGCCGACAGCGTACCAGCAAAATAAAGAAAGACCAAGAAACAAAAGCAATGACAAGGCAACGGGCTATACAGATATTAAAGCAAGCGGCGTTTCGCTTCGGTTTAGAGAATATAGGCACTCACACATTAAGAAAAACTTTTGGCTATCACATGTATCAAGATACAAAGGACATTGCAACAATACAGGCTATATTTAATCATTCTAGCCCTTTGATTACGTTACGGTACATAGGTGTTGACCAAGATAAGAAAGATAATCTTGTCCGGGGCTTTAGTTTTACAAAATGAGAAAAAGTAAACTGTGATACTCATTTTTGTTTTATTAAATGAAGGAACTATTTAAAAGAAGTTTTACAGAATACAAGATATGTAAAACTCAACATATAAAAGAATAAGGAAAGGTGGCTAAACTATGAACCATACACACACAACTATTCCAACGCATAATCACGGCTTAGTGACAGATATGGAGATATGTACATATCCATTTGACGCAGTTGAAGAAAATTGCGAGAAGATTCTCATTTATAAGGCGGCTGGATTTAATAAGGATATGCTGTATATAAATGAGAACTGGCACAACAAAGAAAAGAAAATGTATATTGACATTCAAGGTTCAAGATTTTTCGGCAGGGATAAAGAGGAAAGAATTGATATTCATATCTTCTTAGACACAGATATTTACGGGGGTTACAGCATTCAAGTTGAGGATGGTCTTATTATTGTAACCTTGTATGAAATATTAAATACACCGCCGGAAATCAGAAGGGTTGACATATGATACAAAGCGGGTGTGATTCAATGAGCGATAGTAGTATTAATAAGAAACTGAAAATCCTTGCGGACTTCTATAATTCCAAACGCTGGCGCAACAAGCGCAAGTACATCCTTGCTAGGGATAGTCACCTATGCAAAGAGTGTAGGAAGTATGGCAGAAGTACACAAGCTTCAACAGTTCATCATATAACACCATTAGAAGAATTTGCAGACAGACTTATTAAAGGTTCAATTGATATAGCGGAGTTCTTCCGGCTTGCATTAGAGGACAGTAACCTTGAAAGCTTATGCGATAGTTGCCATAATAAAAAACACCCTGAAAAAGGCGGCAAAAGATTCTAATAACATCTAAAAACAAAACAAAAAGCAATCCCCCCCCACTACAAAAAACGCAACTGGTACGGTGGAACACCGGGGGGAATGGGGTTTTTCCCCGTAAGCGGGTCAATTTAAGGAAAGGATATAAAAATAAAGGGGGTGCGATGATTGCCCAAAGTAGCCAAAAACCCAACGACAACCATACGCAACAAAGTTATTAAACAAATGAAAGATATGAAGATTTACAACAAGGGCTTTGATGACATTATAAGAATTTATGCAGACCTTCTTTATCAGTATGAAATTCTGCAAGAGAGCTTCAAGCTATCCGGGTATAAGGTTAGCGAAATTTACACCAATAACAAGGGCGGTCAGTCAGAAAGAAAAACGCCCTTGTATCTTACCTTGGAAACCTTGCGAAAAGATATATTGAGTTATTCGGCACAGCTTGGGCTTAATCCAAAATCTTTGATGAATGTAAAAGGCGAACTTCAACAGTCGCAAAAACAATCAACGCTTGGAAAGGTTATGCGTGATGGCTGATGTATGAAAACTATCAAAAAGTTTTGGACTATGCCAACGATATTGTTACTAGAAAAAAAGTTGCTTGTGTTGAGCAAATACAAGCGTGTCAAAGATTTTTAGATGATATTGCAAGTGGGGTTTATGATTTTGATTACAAGACACCTGAAAAAGCTATAAGAATTATTGAAACAACTTTTGTACATGTAAAAGGCTTAAAGAAAAACCAGCCTTTCTTACTGGAAGTATGGGAGCTATTCATTGTTTATAATTTGCTTGGATTCGTACATAAAGGCACTGATAAACGGCGTTATCAAGAAGCCTTTATTTTTATTCCACGAAAAAATGGTAAAACGCCCTTTTCGAGTGCTCTGTCATGGGCGTTATCTCTTATTGAATACAGAGTGGGCAGTTATCTTTATATTGTAGCGGCGGTATTACGGCAAGCCCTTGAAAGTTTTCGCATTATTAAACACAATGTAGAACGGTTGAAGCGGTACGAAGATGAAGAATTTAGAATACAGGATAATAACAACCAGCATTCTATTGAAAAAAGCTTCTATGATGACAAAAGCAACGAAGAAGGAAGCATTTTTATTCAAGCTATAGCCAATGACCCAGCCAACACAGACGGATTAAACGCTAATTTAATTATTGCTGATGAAATTCATCAAATGAAAAATTCACAACAGTATATGCCCTTTAAGCAAGCTATGAAGGCATATTACAATAAGTTACTTATCGCCATTACTACAGCTGGGGATGATTATAATTCTTTCTGCAACACCCGTCTTGACTATTGCCAACGGGTTCTAAGAAAAGAAATCAAAGATGAATCTTATTTTATTTTTATCTGTAAAGCGGATGACCCGGATGACTACACAAACCCTGTTGAGCATGAAAAGGCTAATCCAAATTACCGAATTACCATAGACCCAAATGAAATATTGGCTGAATCTCTACAGGCACAAAATGACCCGATAACAAGAAACACGTTCTTGAATAAGTCCCTTAATATTTTTACCAATAGTCTTAGTGCTTATTTTGATATGTTTAAAGTAGAAACATCTGATAATCTATATAATTGGACGATTGACGACCTCTTGAAAATGCCCATTAAGTGGACTGGTGGGGCAGACCTTTCTATAATGCATGATTTAACATCTTCATGCTTGTATGGGGAGTATGTTGACCTACAGGAATTTGCACGGTATAAGGATGAAATCAAAGAGCAATACAAAAATGATATTGCGTCATACAACGAAGAAAATGGCACGGATTTTGTAAGCTTTGATGAAATTAAGCCCAAGGGTGTAGGTATTACCATAACACACGGCTTTATTCCTATTACCACGGCAAAGATAAAAGCGGATGAATATAACATACCCTATTTTGATTGGCTTGATAAAGGACATTTAACCATGTGTAATGATAATGTTGTAGATTATGAACAGGTTGTAAGATGGTTTATCAAAATGCGGGCTATGGGCTTTAAAATTGAAAATGTGGGTTTTGATAAATACAATTGCCGTGACTTCGTAGATTCAATGGGAAATCATAAATTCAAAATGAGTAACATTGACCAGTCACACTGGAAAAAGTCAGAAGCCTTCCGAGAGGTTGAACGGAAAATACTATCAGAAAAATTTTATTTTCTGCATAGTGAAGCTTTTAAATATTGTATATCCAATGTGAAAGCGGCAGAAGATACCCAAAAGCAAATTACATTTGAAAAGGTTATGCCGGATAGGAAAATAGATTATTTTGATGCAACGGTTATAGCTTGTAAGCAATGGATTATCAACAAGGAAAAAGGCTATAGAGGGAAGCGGCTAGAAGACTGGTTCAACAAATAACTTGGAGGGCAGGAGTATATGAAAATTATAATCAGTCAAGACGGACAACAGGTATTTACAGTTGGTGAAAATAATTTGATAAACATTTCACCATTGGAAATTGAAAGCCCTAAGATGACGCTGTATTCAGTGGGAATTGAGGGAATCAGCTTTGGAGTTTTCAAACGAAAAGAAAATGCTGAAATAGCGTTCAAAGCGATATTAGTTTTTCTTTGTGAAGAAACAAAGAGCTTTAAAATGCCTGATGACAAAGATAATTAAAGCTCTTTCATTTTGCCTAAAAGGTTGGTGGTGTTATAATGGCAAAACGTAAAAAGAATCAAAAGCGGGAAGAAAATCAAAGAGAAACCAAGTGGTACAGTATAAGTGATATATCAGCAGAGGAAATTTTTTGCGCCGGGTACAAGAGTTTCAGAAACAATTCAGATATAAGAACGGCGGTTCACAAAATAGCAGATTTAGTTTCTTCTATGTCTATACATTTAATGCAGAATACTGATAACGGTGATATTCGCTTAAAGAATGAACTAGCAAAGAAAATAGACACGAACCCAAATAAACTCATGACACGGAAGAACTTCATTTACAATATTGTTACTACGGCTATTTTAGACGGCGGCGGCAATTGTGTAATTTATCCTAAGTACGATACAAATGGATATTTAGATGATTTAATTTTTTTTGACATGGGAAAAGTGACCTATGATTGCGTATCAAGCGATTATAAAATTAAATACGCCGGGCAGACCTTTGACGCTGATGAACTAATACATATTGTTGTTAATCCTAAAAATAATAATCCTTTTGTTGGGCAGGGCTTTACAAAAGAACTGGTTGACATTGCGAAAAGCCTAGCGCAATCGGAAGCAACAAAAAAAGGATTCCTTCGTAGCAAATGGAAACCAAGCTTAATTATACTTGCGCAGGGCTTGCCGGATTCCCTATCCAACAAAGAAGGCAGAGAAAAAATATTAAATCAGTATTTAGAAACAAGCGAAGCTGGGCAACCTTGGATTCTTCCGGCAGATAGCTTTGAAGTCAAAGAGATTAAGCCATTAACGTTAAAGGATTTAGCTTTAATTGAAACGTTGGAACTTGATAAAAAATCTATTGCTAATTTACTTGGTGTTCCTTCTTTTTTTCTTGGGGTTGGAGATTTCAATAAAGATGAATATAACAATTTCATAAGCAGTATTATTCTTCCTTGGGCGCAAAACATTGTACAGGAGTTTACGAAGAAACTGTTATACAGTTCGGATTTATATTTTAAATTTAACCCAAGAAGCCTATACCAATACGACTTACAACATCTTGCAATTGTGGGCGAAAAATTGGTGAAGCTAGGAGCGATGAACAGAAATGAGTTGCGAGACTGGTTTGGGATGACACCAAAAGAGGGGCTAGACGAAATCCTTATGCTTGAAAATTACCTACCTGTTGATAAACTAGCCGAACAGAAGAAATTGAAAGAAGGTAAATAATTTGGAAGATGACAATCGCAATGATGAGCGGCAATATCGAAGTATTCAAACACAATTTAAGATTAAACGTGCTGAAAATAGCCAAGATGGAAAGTTCATCGAAGGCTATTTTTCTTTGTACGGAATAAAAACAGAGCTATGGCAAGGGGCTTTTGAAGTTATAGAGCCGGGAGCATTTGATAGAGCTGTAGCAGAAGATGACGTAAGAGCTTTAATCAATCATGATACAACCTTAGTATTGGGCAGAACGAAGGCTAGTACATTGGAACTACGTTCCGACAATACAGGGCTTTGGGGCAGAATCCATATAAACGAAAATGACACGGAAGCTATGAATTTATATTACCGTGTTGAGCGTGGTGACGTTGACCAATGCAGTTTCGGCTTCAACATCATCCGGGAAGAAACTGAATGGCTAGAAGATGGTTCTGTTACTTGGCACATAAAAGAAATTAAGCTTTTCGAGGTAAGCCCCTGTACATTCCCTCAATACAAAGAAACATCAATTTCCGCAAGGAAAGTTGATTTTGAAGAAATATTAAAACGAAAATTATCTTTGAGAAAAGAAAAAGCAAAACAAAGATTGGAGGGCATGAAAAATGCTAAAACAAATTAAGCTTAGAAAACAGCTGGAAGTAAAGAAAACGGAACTTGCCGCCGTCCGTGAAAAGATGGACGGCTATAAAACAAGGGAAGATGAACTTACCGCCGCATTGGATGAAGCTGAAACGGATGAAGATATGAATTTGGTAGACAGTGACATTGACCAGCTGGAAAAAGACCAAGAGACGGCAAAACAAGAGGAAAGCACCTTGGAAGAAACCATTGCGGAAATTGAAAGGCAACTGAATGAACTTGCCGAAAAAGAAAAAACCATTATAGGGAGGGGTAATGAAACTATGGGATTTAAAGCGGGTGGAACAGCGTTTCAAGCAAGACAAAAGGAATTAGAGTATTTACAGCGAGATGATGTAAAAGAGTTCTACACAGAATTGAGGGAAGCTGTTGTACAAAAAAGGGCTTTAGCCGGAACAGACTTACTTGTCCCTGCTGTTGTGCTTGACAGAATAAACTTACAGCTTGGAGACTATTCCAATTTATACAAAGAAGTTCAAGTTGTTCCGTTGAATGGCAACGGCAGGGCGATTCTTGACGGGGCTATCCCGGAAGCCATTTGGGTTGAAATGTGTGATGAAGTACAGGAAATGGCTACAGCATTTGAAGCGGTTGAATTTGACGGCTTTAAGGCTGGTGGCTTCATCCCGGTGTGCAATGCCTTGTTAGAAGACGCAATGATTAACCTTGCTAATTATGTTGAAACAAGGTTGGCACAGGCGATAGCAAAGGCGGTAGATAAAGCCATTGTAAAAGGTCAAGGTACGGCACAAAAACAACCGGGCGGCATTATCCCGGCTTTATCTGCTTCCCACAAAGTAACGGTTACAGACGTGACAATCCCTAATATTCTTGCAAACGTAGCATTAATTGACAACGGGGAAAGCACAACTGGGGAAATTATAGCGGTGGTGAACCGTAAGACATGGTATTCAAAACTTATGCCCCTTACCTTTGCAACAACGGCGGCTGGCGTTCAAGTTATCGGTGACGCAAAAAACCCGAATTTAGCCGGATTTAGGGTTGTTTTTTCAAACAACATTAGTGATGACACAATTCTTCTTGGTGACTTCAAGCAATATATGCTTGTTGAACGTGGCAGTGTAGCAATTTCAAAATCAGAACACGTGCGTTTCATCCAAGACCAGACGGTATTTAAAGGAACGGCACGTTATGACGGCAAGCCCGTTAAAAATGATGCTTTTGTGTTGGTGACGCTGGGAAACTAATACCGACTACTTTTGCCGCAACATTAGAGGGTGACGGAATGCCGCCACTCTATACGGAAAATCAATTGAACGCCAAAACAAAAGTTGAATTATTAAAAATAGCTGAAAACATGGGAATAGGCGGCATTAGTAGTCACAATTTAAAGGTTGAAATAATTGAAGCCATAATGAAAGGGTGATTAATATTGATAACCTCTTAGAACTTCTAAAAGCCGATTTAAGGCTTTTAAGTAATATTGAGGATAAATACCTTGAAGCCCTTATTAAAAATGCCATAGCCGATATTACAGGCTATGGCATTACCCTTGATACGGATAAAGATATGACTGATACATTCTTAGTCATTGACTATGCGGCATGGAAGTATAAAAAGCGTGATGAAGATGTGGGAATACCGAAACACTTACATTTCCGTATTCATACACGGCTTTTTAATGAAAAGGGCAAGGTGACGGATAATGCAGGAACTTAACGCAGGGATATTGGACATATACAAAAAAGAGCCTAAACAAAGCGGCGGCGGTATGCCTGTGGAAGTCCTTCACCTGTATTCAAGGGCTTGGTATGGTGAAATTAATTTCACTACCGGGGAATATTACGCCGCCAAACAAGCAAATACAAAAATTGAACGGCGTGTAAGGGTTCTACAAGATAAAAGCTTATCAAATTTGCACGTTATTATAATAGATGACCAACAATACCAAGTGGGCAGGGTTTATCACGGTTTAGGCAAGGACGGAAGACCTATAACAGATATAACATTGGAGAGGGTGACACAACAATATGACGTTAAGTGATTTTAGGGATTTGCTTTTGCAAGTTGGCATTACCGTTTTTCACTATAGTGTTGAATTGAATGAATGCCCATACATTGTTTTTCAAGAGTTTGCCACAACCTATGACTTTGCAAGCAATAAAGCCTATACGGAAAAAACCAGCGTTGAAGTTATCCATTTCACCAAGACAGAATTTGACCCTACATTTGACTTACTAAAAAAGATACTGATTGAAAACAGTATCTTTTTTAGCGTAGCAACCACTTTTGATAAGGATAATAAAATTATTCAAAATCAATTGGACGTGGTATTGATACATGATTATGCGGGGTGACGGTATTGGCAGAAGCAATTGACGGATTCGCAGAACTGGCTTTAGAACTCGAAAAAATAAGCCGAAAAGCTACAGATAAGGGCGTAAAGCGTAGAGCCCTTGAAGCTGGGGCTAAACTTATTGTATCCCGTGGCAAGCGCATTGCCGCACAGCATAAACGGACGGGAAAACTAGAGAGTGGTATAAATTCAGAATATGACGGACAAAGCGATGCAATGAATATAGGTTGGAGCAGTGAAGCTTTTTATGGTCGCATTCTTGATAACGGGGCTACACTCACCACTGGTAGACGTATTCAAGTTCAGCATTTAAAAGCTTCATTTGAAGCGGAAAAGGAAAATGTAATGAACAAAATGCTTGAAGTTTATAAACAAGAAATGTGAGGTATATAGATGAAAAAATATTTGAAACCAGCCTATGAAGTTACCATAGGTTCATCCTTTTGGGATATTATCACCAGCCGCACCGATACGGATATCAACTATAAAGATGAAGTACTGGAAATTCCCATTATCAAAACATTAGGGCTTGCAAGAACACAATCCGAAGCCAAGGTACACGCAAGCGGGATAACTTATGATTATCTTTCACAAACAACTGGGGCAGAAATTACGCTGGGGGCTGTGGCATTACCGGAAGGTTTAATGAATGAGTTGGAAGGCACAAAAATTGAAGGTGGCTGGGCATTCAATAAGACCAACGACATAGGCAAAGAATTTGCATTTGGATACTGGGGCGAAAATTCGGACGGTTCATTTATGTATTATTGGCATCCTGTATGCAAGCTTGTTCCGGCTGATGAAAGCCACGAAACAAAAAAAGACGAAATCCCCGAACCTAGCCGGGAATTTAAAATTGTCATTATTCCTTATAACGGATTATGGCGTGTGAAATATTCAACAAAACTTGCAGAAGAAGCAAGCGAAACGCCGCTTTCTATTGATGACTTTTTTGCAAAGCCGATTTACAAAGAAACAGAATTGCCTACTACTCCATAATGCACAAATAAAAATATAAAGGGGAAATGAAAATGCAATTTGTTAAAAGTAATTTAGAACCAATTACTATTACCATTAACGAAGTTGAATATCCGGCAAGGCTTACATTTAGAGCCCTTGCAGAATTGGAAGAATTGACACATGAAAGTTTTATGACACTATTCAATAGGTTTGCAGAAGGTGATTTTATCATAGCTGATATATTAAACATCCTCTATGTGTCATTAAAGTATGGTGGGGTTGAAGTAACGATTGATGATATTCAAGAAATGGATTTTTCTACAGAGTTTTTCCAAGGGGCAATGATGGAAATTACAAAGCTTTTAAACCGTACACAGAAAGTTGTTTCTTCTATTGCAGAAGTGAACAAAGGCACGGGAAAAAGTGAAAAAAAGTAGTTGAATTTGACTGGTTTTATCATATTCACTTTGCACAAACAAAATTAGGGTGGGACTATGAGCAATTCATGGATTCCACTTTTTATTTTTATTACGGCATGATGGAACAATGGCTGTTGGCAAACGGTGCAAAAAAGAAGAAAGAGAAGACTACTGTTACATTTGACCAATTGCCAAAAGGGTTTTGGTAAATAGGTGGTGATAATTAATTGGCAGATGAAGCTATAAAGATTGCTGGTATAAAGCTTCAAGTTGACGGAATGGCAGAATTTCAGCAAAATTTTAGAGAAATTAACTTGCACATGAAAACCAGTAGCACAGAACTGGCAAAGGTCACAGCTGAATTTGGGAAAAACAGTAAGAGCGTTGAAGTCTTAACCGCAAAGCAGACGGATTTACAAAATAAATTAAGCCTAAATAAGCAAGAACAACAGAATTTGAATGAAATGGTTGAAAAGGCTTCTGAAAAATACGGCGAGAATTCAAGGGAAGTAGAAGCTCTTAAAATCAAGCTTCTTGAAAGTGAAACGGCTGAAATCCGTATGCAAAAGGCTTTAGAAGGAGTAAGCAAGGAACTTGAAACACAACAAAGCGGTTGGACTAAATTAGGGGAACATCTAACAGATAGCGGACAAAAACTGACAGAAATAGGCGGCAAATTAACCGATGTCGGCAAAGATTTAACGCTAAAAGTAACTACTCCCATTTTAGGAGCGGGAACAGCCGCAGTAAAATTTTTTGGAGATTACGAAACAGGAATTAATAAAATCAATACGCTTGACCTGTCAGCACCTCCCGAAAAAATTAACAAAATAAAAAATGAGATACTAGCCCTATCATCAGATACAGGTATAGCCGCAACAAGCATAGCAGATGCCACGTATCAAATGGGGTCAGCATTGGGCGCACTTGGGGATGATGTTGTAGACTATGTAACTGTTGCAAATAAATCCGCCATTGGTGGTTTTACAGATACAGCGACAGCCGTAAACGGTCTAACAACTGTAACTAATACTTACGGGCTCAAAGGCGCAGAAGCAATGGCAAAAGTATCTGACCAAATGCTAATGGCTCAAAATCTCGGTAAGACTTCATTTGGTGAAATTGCTTCATCTATTGGAAATGTAGTGCCAATTGCAAACGCTCTAAATGTATCTACAGAAGAATTATTCGCATCTTATGCCACACTTACAAAAAACGGTATTGCAACTGCACAAGCGACAACAGGACTAAAGGCGGCATACTCAAATATCATTAAGCCGTCCGCAGAAGCGGCAAAAACAGCAAAGGGACTAGGTTTAGAGTTTAACGCGGCTCATTTGGGGTCTGTCGGTTGGGCTGAATTTTTATCAGAAATCAAAGAAAAAACAAACGGAAACACCGATGTAATGGCGAAATTGTTTGGGTCGGTCGAAGCTCTTAACACCGTAACAGTACTGACTTCACAGAACGGAATGAGCGATTTAAATCAAGCACTTGTTGCAATGGAAAATTCAACAGGTGCTACGGATGCCGCATTTCAAGCAATGCAAGAGGGCGTTAATGTTACCTTTTCAAAAGTTTTAAACGATTTCAAAAATACAGCTATTCAATTTGGTGAAATTATTGCCCCTGCACTTGAACCAGTTGCGGAAAAAATTAGTGAAGCCGTGACATGGTTTGGTGGATTAGATAATAGCGTAAAGACAACAATTATAGTATTTGCCGGAATAGCCGCCGTAATACCTCCGATAATAACAGGTATAGGCGGCTTAATTACTGCCGTTGGCACTATTTCAACTACCTTTGGTGGATTAGCAACATCAATAGGGGCGGCTGGCGGGTTAGTTCCTGCATTGGGGACTATTGCACCTGTGATTTTGCCTATAGCCGGGGTTATAGCAGGTGTTGTGGCGGCTGGCGTTTTACTATATCAAAACTGGGATTTAGTTAAGGAAAAGGCGAAAGCCCTATGGGACTATCTAAAGCCTACATTTGATGCTATTAAGAAATTTTTTAATGATTGGGGCAGAGAAGTAGCTCCTATATTTACAACGGCTTTTGAAAATATTAAAAGATTAGCAGAAACAATTTTTAACGGCTTAAAAGACTTTTGGAACAACTGGGGAAGCACAATAAAAACATTATTTGAAACTCTTTTTAATAATGTTAAAACTATCATAAGTACTGCATTTGAAGTGATTAAAACCGTAATAAATACGGCTCTTAGAATAATCAGCGAAGCAATAAACCTATTTACCAACGTTTTAAAGGGAGATTGGCAAGGTGCATGGGATAATATTAAAAATATTTTCTCTATGGCGTGGGAAGGTATACAAAGTGTAGCTGGAACGCTTCTCAATGGGTTGCTTGATTTGTTTCAGAATTCTATTTCCGGCATGGTATCCATTGGTGCTGATATTATAGGCGGCTTAATAAACGGGCTTCAAAGCAAAGCGGGAGATGTAAAAGATACAGTTATCAACATGATTTCCGGCTTTACAGACGCTATTAAAAATTTCTTTGGCATTGCTTCACCTTCCAAGCTCATGAAAAAGATGTTTGGGTTTGTTGGTGAAGGTATGGTAGTCGGGCTTAAATCCAAGGCAAATGAATTAATGGAAGCATCCAAAAGCATTTCAGAGGGCGTTAGCGATAATTTGCAAATTGACACTACTGATTTTATGACCAATACAAAAGATATTTTAGACAGTATGCAAACTGCATTACCCGAAATGACTAGCAACATCAATCATGTTGTATCTGGGAAATCAACACAAAACAATGATAATCCACGGGACATTATTATTACTGGCAATCAATTTATTATCCGGGAAGAAAGCGACATATCAAAAATAGCAAAAGAAGTTATGCGGCAGATAAGTCAAAGCGTGAACCAGAATAGTAGGATAGGGGGCATAGCCATTACATGATAGGCTTTTTCTTTAACAATAAGCATAGTAAAGATTTTAGTATTGCTATGGAACAGGCGGCAAGGGGCTTGCTTCCCTCCTTGCGCCGGAACGATTACGAAATCACAGGTAAACATGGCACAGTTGACTATGGAAATGAAACATACAATACAAGGCAAATAACAGTTGATATATGTTTTATAAGTGAAAATGTATCAAACCTACAGCTAAAAGCAAGGGATATAGCGTACTGGTTAAGCGGCAAAGGTATGTTGATTTTTGACGATGAACCCGATAAGGCATATGATGCAAAAGTTTATGACGCTATAGACACAGAACAACTTATAAGGTGCAAAAGGGCTTCCGTCACTTTTGAGTGCCAGCCGTTTGCAACATCAATTAATTATTTTCAAAACAATTATACAAATGTTGGAAATGGCACTGAAATGCAAATAACAAGCAAAGGCACACAACCTACAGCCTGTATAATTATTATTAAAAATATCAGTGCTACGAATATAAACAACATAGTTATAACAAGGAGGGCTGGAAATAGATGAATGCAAGCAATTATTTAGAAGAAGCGGTTTTAAATCATTTTTTTAGAAATGGAAATATACAGTCACCTGCACAACTGTTCTTGGCACTATACATATCAGACCCAACAGACAACGACACGGGGACAGAAATACAAGGAGGGGCATACCAACGACAGCAAATAACCTTTGCCGCTCCAACACAAGTAAACGGCAAAGCAACAATACAAAATAACGGTGAAATCCGCTTCCCTGTTGCAACATCAAATTGGGGAACAGTTTCTCATTTTGGTATACGCACTGCACAAACAGGCGGGAATTTACTAACCTATGGGGCTGTACCTGTTCCAAAGTTGATTGAAAACGGAGACGAAGCAAAATTTAATCTTAATACCCTTTCTATATCAGCAGATTAAAGGGGGGTGCTGTATTGTTTAACAAACAGCCATTTAATAAAGGAAAATTTAATTCTACAACAGAAGATGCTTTTTCTTTTTTTGCGGAGGGAATTATAAGCTTTGGCGCAAAAGCTGAATTAACTACAGTTAAAACAATGCAAGCCAACAGCAATATACAAACAATAACACAAGGAAATTTAATTAAGTCACGCAAGTTTAAAGGAAATTCAGAAATAGAAACATCTACGAATTGTATTCAGCTACAGAGGGTAAGAAAATTTGAGGGAAATTCAATTATTGAAACAAATGCCCAAAGCACGGGGTTTAATTCATATGGGTATGAATTTATTACTTTAACTGGGCTTACACTTAGGCAAGGTGATGAACTTATCATAGATACTGGCGAAATGACTGTAGAATTAAACGGACAAAACGTCATCAATTATCTAACAATTGACAGTGAATTTTTTTCAATTAAACCGGGCGAAAACATTATTATTTTTGAAAACGGGATAGTAAATAGCAAGGCAGATATAAAAATACTTTGGAAAGATGCATTTCTTTAATTTAAGCGGGGTGACAACACTATGGGGAATGCTAATATTCCGCAAATTTATGACCAAAGCCGTAAAAGACTATGTTTATTAGACAAAGCTATAAATGTTGGATACAGCCAAGCTTATAACGGTTTATGGACTGCACATTTTACCTTGCCAGCAGATGACCCGAAAAATAAATATTGTACGCCTTATAACTACGTAGAAATATATGACGGAAAAAAACGCATCGAACTATTCAGAATCGTACCCAGCAGATTAACAAGAGCGGCGAACGGGTACACAACTTACGATTGTGAGCACGTTATAGCAACTCTTATTGACAATATTCTTTTTAAGTTTCACGAAATCGGGAACATTGGAGTTTATACACCACAAGTTATACGCTATGTGCTAGATAGGCAAGTAGAAAAAAACTGGAAATTAGGAAAATGTGATTTTAGTAAACAGTTTTTATACAAATGGGAAAACGAGAATCTTTGTAGCGCGTTATTTTCAATCCCAAAACCATTTATTGAAGACTACCACTGGACTTACGACACAACGAGTTATCCTTGGACTGTAAACCTATTAGCGGCGCAAAAATCTGTAGGATGTGAGATACGTTACAGAAAAAATATGCTGTCTATCGAAAAAGATGTTGACCCGACAAACCTTGTTACACGTATATATCCTCTTGGTTATGGTGAGGGTGATAATCAGCTAACAATAGCAAGCATTAACAACAAAGTACCTTATATTACAGCGGATACAGTAAGCACATATGGGCTAAAAGAAGTAATTTGGGTAGACCGCCGCTTTCAAGATGCGGAGAGCTTAAAAGCCACTGCCCAAAGTATGTTAAACGAGTTAAAAACTCCTTATATAAGCTACACCGTATCAACATTAGACCTTTTTAAAAAGACTGGTCAAAGTTTTGATGAATATAAAGAGGGTAAAGTGGTACGGGTAATTGATAAAGAGGATGGCATTGACTTTAATGCCAAAGTTGTTGAGATTACAAAAAACGATGTCACAAAAGCTGATATAAGTATTGTAATTGCTAACAAAAAGAAAAATGTTGCAGGGAGCATCGCAGACTTACAAGAGCGTGCAAGGATAAATGATACATATTCGCAAGGAACAGCCACGTTACTAACAATCCCATATAATGATAATGCAGACGTGGGATTCCCAGCAACGTTTGAATTCTTCTTGCCATCTAGTATGGTAAATATTAACAAGGCTTTATTGCGGATACAGTTACAACCATTTAGAGGTTACTCAAAAGCCATAAAAGGCGGTGGGTCAATTACAACATCAACCAAAAGCGGCGGTAGCAGTAACCAAACATCTTCAAACGGCGGCGGCAGTAACCAAACGTCTTCAAGCGGCGGCGGCAGTAACCAAACATCTTCAAGCGGTGGGGGCAGTAACCAAACATCTTCAAACGGCGGCGGCAGTAACCAAACATCTTCAAGCGGTGGGGGGTCGAGCACATCAACGTCAAATGGCGGTGCAACAATCACTTCAACAGCATCCGGCGGCGCAAGTACGGCAACTGCAAGCGGAGACCCAGATGCCCAGTGGGGTGACAGGACAACATCCGGCGCATCTGCCGGAACGGCACATACTCACACCGTGCAAGTTGTTACATTACATAGTCACAACGTAGTAATTCCAGCACACACACACGGAATTACGCTTAACGCCCATACGCATGATGTTAGTATACAATCACATACACATAGTGTAAGTATACCAGCACATACGCATAGTGTACAAATTCCGGCACATACACATAGCGTTAGCATTCCAGCACACACACATAGCGTTAGCATTCCGGGGCACACACATAGCGTTGATATACCCACACACACTCATGATATTGCTTTGCCGGAACACACACATGATATACAGTTTGGAATCTATCAAGGCACAACATCAAGTGCAATAAGCATAAAAGTTGACAACAAAGCTGTACCTACTTCTACAAACCTAAATAACATAGACGTTATCAAATACTTATCTACAGACAGCGGCGGCAGAATTACAAGAGACACTTGGCACAAAATTGAAATTATACCCGATAAGCTAACAAGGGTATCAGCATATTTATTTTTAGACATTTTCACAAATTCACGGGGCGGGGGCGATTATTAATGACGATGATGGAAATGTATAAAGGCTTTGTAAACAGCATTGAGACAGTAATAACTAACGCATTGTCAGAGACGGACAATACTATATATGTGCATGACGATACACGCATACCAGATGCACCTAATCTCCTTGTTATCGGTGGCAACCTAGCAAGCGCAGAAACGGTAAAGCTTATACGCAAAGAGGGTAATAAACTAACGGTTGAGCGTGGATTTCAAGGGTTTGCAAAAAGCTGGGCGGCAAATACGGTCATAGCACGTAATTACACAGAGCATGACCACGCCGCATTTATAAACAACATTTTAACATTATTGGCAAAGACAATAAGTATTGATGACCTGTTAATGTTGCAAGAAACTGATATAAATAACCTATACAATAACAAACTTGACAAAAGCGATTTACTAGCCGCAACAACAACCACAGCCGGAATTGTAAAAATTGCAACTCAAACAATAGCCGAAGCTGGAACGGATAATACCGCCGCTATGACCGCACTTGCAACTAAATTGTTTTTTAATATTGTAAAGTTTGATTGGTCAAAAATTACAACTGGAAAACCAACAACTTTAAATGGATATGGCATTGTGGATGCCTGGTCAAAAACAGCATTACCATTTCAATCACTTAATACAAACATACAAGTACATACAGCTTCTACAACGGCTAACATATCCATTGTAGAAGTCAACTCAAATGTGTGGTTGCAGATGGGTAGATTTGTGCATGGGGTAGTTCACTTAACGTTAAATACACTAAATGCCGCACACGTAAGTGGATTATCGTTTTCTGGTTTGCCAGTATTACCAGATAGTCAATGGGCAGAATACACAAATTTTGCTGCATATGGCAATATTCCGTGCATTACTGCAATACGTAGGTACGATGGCGATAGAATAAAAATCGGGAAACGAGATAATAGCGCATTTTATGTGGACGAAATAAAAAATTCAGCTCTTACAGTTACATTTGAAGTGTTTTATACAATACGATAGGGGGAATATTTTGTTTGAAAATCTAAAATTTGATAAAAATGAAATGTCAGCAGTAATTGACGGTTACAATGTAACAAAAATTAACGATTTATATGGGCGTAAAGATTTGCAAGAAAATTATCCCGGAATTTGGCACGAAATAGCAGAAGCATGGGGAACTGAACCTACGATAACGCCAGATTTATTGCCGGAGAACCAATTGCCCCATAATGAAAAGGTTAAAAGTATAAAACAATCAAAAAAACAGGAAATCAACCAAATGTGCGAACAAACAATATACA
>CAZJGG010000051.1:0-21686 GCA_964545475.1 uncultured Eubacteriales bacterium
TCAGTTGGTTAGAGCGCCAGATTGTGGTTCTGGATGTCGTGGGTTCGAGTCCCATCATCCACCCGTCATTTAATTAAGAAAAGTTATTTTAATTTAAAGAACATGGGTTACTAGCTCAGCTGGTAGAGCACTGGACTTTTAATCCAGTTGTCCCGGGTTCGAGCCCCGGGTAACTCACTCAAAGTGCTATAATAAGGTAGCGCTTTTTTTGTTTATTTAATCCATTTAATTTGCATTAATTTCTGGCTTTAAAGATTTATAGAAGTTTGCAATAGTTGCTGAAATATAAGGAGCGGCATATATGGCGGCTATCCCAAATGTTACTATGCATAAAAGCCACCAACCTATAAATGATAACAACAAAACGAAAAAGTCCATTTTATGCCCATCCATTAAGCGCTTACTTTCATTTAAAGCTTCTAATGCCGAAATATCAGGATCTTCTGCAAGAATATAAAAAGACATTGAATATGAAATTGATTTAATGATTCCTGGTATAATAAACAATAAAGACCACAAGAATATAAATAAACCCATCAACAATTGAAGTAAAAATGCTTTGTCGAAATATTTAAAGCCTTGAAAGATATCACCTAAATCAGGAGATTTACCATCAATAAGAGATAGATAAATCATGGTTATTCCCAACAACATAACAGGTGTAATTACTAATGATGCAATATATCCTACAATTGGTATGTATGCTAAGACACCACTTATTAGATTAACAACTAACGCACAACCAAATAAAATGCCTATATTACCTTTGATTTGAGATTTTGCCTTTTCTTTCAGCTCAGTTCTCGACATAAAACACGCTCCCATATAATTTTTTGTTTTTAAAACATATATTAAGTATACTTTAAATTTATTAAAGTTTCAACTTCTACTTTGAGTATTTTAAACTATAAAAACCGTGTTAATTGCTACTTAAATAAGCTAGCAACTAACACGGTTTTTATTTTGAAATGAGGGCTTATTTGCTATACGTCGATAAATCTACGCTGTCTATAATGGCTTGGCGTTCTTTTTCTTCAAACCCGAAAAACACAAGAGAATACTCATAATTATTTATTTTTGTTGTTGCGATATGCGCAGTTCTTTCGCCAGTATCGTCGCTTTCTGTAAGAGTCGTAAATTCAATTCCGTCTTTGTTCACATAAGAGCCAAGGCTACCTTCGTCAATATCTGTGCTTGTAATTTTGCTTACGGCGATATTGCTGTCAATCAAGGTTTCTCTTGTTGTTGTAATGCCAAACATACGACCGTTATTGTCTTCATAGTCCAACCATATATAATCATTTTTTGCATTTGGGTAATTAAATGTTTGTCCCTTTGCGCTCGCAAGCTTCATTTCCGGCATCCCGGATGGAATAATTAAATTAATTTCCATTTTTGCTTCTGCTTCTTCAATAGTATTAAAAGTTAAGTCCTCGCTTTCTACGCTGTTTACACCGGGAATAAAATCAATTTCGCTTGCAAGTTTTTCGGCTTCCGCTTCGGTCATTTCTTGGTCTGTTACTATATTAACAAGTTTTCCGTCTTTAACAAATGTGAACATATTAAGTACATTTGAAGCAAACGCTGTAATACCCATTGTACATACGATAGCGGCAACAATAGCAATTTGAATAATTTTTTTATGTTTCATATTAGATTTAACCTCCATATTTTTATTTATTATTTTTGCGGCAAACTCCTTATAGTCCTCTGCCTCTATAGTTTGGTTTTCCATATGAAGCAAAGCGTCTAAACCGTTGTTAACGCTGTTTAAATCCATGCTGTCAATTGAACGGTCTATATCTTTTAATAACTTTTGCTTTTTGTTCATTGGAAATTTCTCCTTTCACATTCAAACGGCCATTTGATTGTTCATTTATATATGTATTAAATATGTTAAATGTAACTTGCCGTTTAAAAATTAAATTCTTGTTTTGCAACTTCAGATACAATTCCTTTTATTTCTCGGCGTAAGCGAACAAAACGCATTCTTACTGCCGTTTCCTCCAAGCCAAGTATTTCTGCAATTTCTCCCATGGTTTTTTTGCTTATATAATATAAATTATATAATTTAAGCTTTTCGTCTGATAGATGTGATAATACATTATCTATATACTCGTCTTCGTTAATTTCCTTGTCTAGGGCAAAAGTTATATCAGAATTAATATCTGGTATACCCTTTGCAATCTCGTCGGCTGATTCTTCTTTAAGCAAGCGCAGAAAGCTTTCCCTCTTTGCTTTCTTACATAATATTTTTGCTGTTTGAAACAAAAATCCTCCGGGGTTTGGATGATGAGAGAGTTTATCTATTTTTTGGAAAGCCAAAAGAAATACTTCTTGGGTACAGTCTTTAGCCATAGTTTCATTACCTAGGCTAAAAAATAGATAATGAAGTATTTTCTCGTAATATTCTTTACACAATTTTTCAAATTTTTCTGTTTGCGATTTCTTCCGATTAAATAACAAATGTATATCACCTCACTTTATTATGTCTTAATATGTTATGATGTAACTGAAATAAATAAAATTAAATAAAAAATAACCAGCTCTTAGGAAAACAAGAAGTACTGGTTATTTTTTATTAACAAGTTATAATAGCCATTATTTTTTCTCTTGTGAATGCTCTAAATCATAAATATTTAAAACTTTGCCGTTTAGGTTTTGAGCGTCAATATATTGGGTGGCTTTTGCCGGCACTGAAATTACGTCAGGGTTGCCGTCTGAAATATACTTTAATTCAGGGTTTTCTTTATATTTGCGTATTTGCCAGCCCAAGTCAGTGGAAGCGCAGTCTGTGCCTCTTACTCGTGGGGCATTGATAATATCAAAACCAACGTTGTTTGGCGTTGCCGTTTGGGAAATAGGGCTTGCTCTAAATGCAATTTTATATTCGTAGCTTGTTCCGTCATAAGAACCTTTAAGAGCTAGGTCTCGTAAATATTTTTTAGGTCTTTCGCCATAAGGGTATGCAACGCTTAACATTTTATACCCAGGTAGAGTTTCGTTAACAAGTTTTTCGAGCTTTGCGAGTTCCATTTGAACTTTTTCGCTGCTTAATTTGCTTAACATAGGATGAGAATATGTGTGGTTGCCAAGTTCATATCCGTTATCTACCAAATATTTAAAACGCTCTTCTAAAGTGCCCTTACCGTGAAAGGAAGGTCGCCCAGTACCGTTTATATAAAATACAGCGGCCTTACCAAAGTCTGGGTGCTCTTCTGCAAATTTGTTCATAATGTCAACGGCACAATCTTTGGCAGGGACGAGCTTACCGTTTTCTTCCTCAAAGGAAAACGCAGTGCTAAGACCATCATCAAAAGTAAGTACAACAGGAGTAAAACCGGCTGCTACTTTTATGTCATTATTTATATAATCCTCAACGGAAATTGGTCTAAAGCCGTTATCATACAATGCCTGCAAATCGGATTTAAAACCCGCAATAGTACGCATATACGGGGCAGACTGAACATCTTTATCAAGCCCATGATACATTAAAACCATTATTTGACCGGTTTCGTTAGGCAAAATGTTTTTAAAGTCTAGAGATAAAGAAAGCCTTTGCAATATCGGAGATGTTAACGGCGATTTGTCTGGCGGGAATAGTTTATCTATAAACGGAATAGAATTCATTATATTTAAAAAAGCTTTGTCGTCCTTTGCATATAAATTGCTTGTGCTTGAAAAAACCATGCTTATGCACAAGCTTAGTGCCGCTAATTTTCTAGTTAGTCTCCTCATAATAAAACCCTTTCACAAATGTACATAATTTAATATATCATAATTAAAAAAGACTTTCAATATATTATACGTTTTTTAACAAATATAATTCTCCACTGAAATAATATTAAAACAATTGTAAAATAAACGATAACGGGGAAATTTTGGGTAATGTTTTATAAGCATAAACATAAAAATTATTAAAAAATATATATGAAAATTTGTAATTTATTATATTTTTGCATTGACTAGAAGTATTTGGTTGGTTATAATTGTAATGTTAGGTAGAGCAATTTGACAAAACATTGACAGGTGTGGAGCAGGAACAGCAAACGATTCACCGCTGTTCCTGAGAACATAGCTGTTTATGTTTTTGCAAATAGCTATATTATTTTTTTTAAATAAATTTCATTAGGAGGTAAGCGAATGATTATCGTAGGCGAAAAATTAAACAGCACGTTAAAAGCGATTAGACCAGCTATGGAAAACAGAGACGAGGCAACAATTATTGACGTAGCAAAAAAACAGTATGAAGCAGGCTCTACATTTATTGACTTGAATGCAGGTATGTTCCACACGACAGAGGTTGAAACGCTTGAATGGCTTGTAAACACTGTACAGGGGGCTATAGACGCTCCACTTGCACTAGACTCTCCAAACCCGGCAGCTCTCAAACGTGCATTACAGGTTAACAAAAATCCAAAGCCTTTAATTAACTCTATTACAGATGAAAAAGACCGTTTTAACGAAATTGCATCTTTGCTTAGCGAATACGAAGCAGGCGTAGTTGCCCTTTGTATGGACGACGACGGAATGCCGGAAACAACTGAGGACCGTTTCCGAATTGCCGAAAGTCTTATAGGTAAACTTACAAAAATTGGATTAAAACATGATGACATTTACATTGATCCTATGATTCGCCCAATTGGTACCGGCTCTCATTACGGTATAGTAGCGCTTAACACCATGCGTGCTGTAAAAGAGAAATTCCCAGAAGTACATATTATGTGCGGCTTAAGTAACATTTCTTTCGGTATACCTGCCCGTAAAGTGTTGAATCAAGTATTTTTGGTTTCTGCAATGAACGCTGGTATGGACGGCGCAATATTAGACCCACTGGATAAAAAGCTTATGACATTCCTATACGCTTCCGATGCTATTTTAGGCAACGATGAATATTGCTTAAATTATCTTGAAAAATTCCGTGAAGGTCTTATTGAGGCATAAATATCACTGAAAACTGTACCGATTTTAAACAGACTATAAAATTAAAACACTGATTTATTACACGGAATCTCCAGTGAATTAATCAGTGTTTTTTAATTAGAATATGGCTAAATCTATGCAATAATTCGTCCTTGGAAAAAGCAGCTTCCCATAAAACGCATTCCTACTGAGGGAACACCCATTAAGTCATTTTCGTTAATACATATTTCAAGCTTAGTTCCTGTTACATCTAAAACCATTCTGTATATATTTTCATGGGTTTTGGAATTTGTTTCTTTGTCTAAAAGCTCAATTTCCCCCAAAACTGAATAATAGCAGTCATTGTCTTTAATTGGTATAAACAAGCTTTCGATAACTGATAAAAGGTCTTCTTTTTTAAGCCTTTCAAGCATTGCTTCTATAGTTTCAAGCTCTTGGTTTTCAATTATTTCTAAGGCTTTTTTATCGCCGGAGCGCGCTTTTTTAGCCAAGTCTTTATAATTTTCATTTTCGTCTTGCTTAAAAGTTTGGCAGCATTCATTTTTAACAATAGGTATTAATACTTTTCCGCTTATAGACATGCCAACTACGTTTACTTTAGAAAATTTTCGGTCGGTATCGCATATTTCGAAATAATCAAGAACGTTTTGAAGAAGAAAAAATATTTCGTTACCTGTTTGGGAATCGTGGGCAGTAACCGTATAGTTGCCGTTTTGCATTTCTACAGAAATTTCGTCACAATCGAGGTCGTTAAGAGCAATGCGGTATGGGGAATAATAATCTATTGCAGTTTCTTCCTGCTCGTTAAGGCTTCCTCTTAAGTAAACCCCAAAGTCCGAGCCATATTTTTTATAAAATTCTACGTAAATATCAGTGTTATTTTTACCCAGAATGTATTTTTCATCGGAATCGTTTGTTACGGTGTTAATAATATCTTTCATATAGTGTTTAGGAATGTCGCTAAAGCCTATGGCATTAAAGTATTTGTTATTCATAATTAACCTCCTAGCTATTCAGTGGTTACTTAATCAGCTGTGACATATGCGTTTATAATGTCTTTAGTTATTTGTACAGCTTTTTTAGGACCATCTGAATTTTCGAGTATTATTGAAACTGCAATTTGAGGGTTGTCCGCCGGGGCAAATGCAACAAACCAGCCATGGTCTGCTCCTTGGGGGTTTTCAGCAGTCCCGGTTTTTGCGGCAATTTCTATTCCGTTAATTTTAGCGTTAACTCCTGTTCCGTTTTCAACAGTTCCTACCATTAAATTTTTTAAATTTTCGCTTTCTTCAAGAGTAAAAACTTGTTCCAGAGGGGTTGGGAAATTCTTTAAGACGGTATAACCGTTATTAGTTTTAACGTAATCTACAACGTAAGGTTCCATCATTAAACCACCGTTTGCTATAGCAGATACTATCATTGCCATATGAACAGGAGTTGTAAGAGTTTTACCTTGCCCGATAGATGTTTCCACAATTTCCGAAACGCTGGAACTATTATTAAGTACAAATGAAGATTTAGAATAAGGCAACGGAAAATCATATTCTTTATTAAAGTATAACCTGTCGGAAACACTTTTTAAAACGTCTCCGCCCATATCCAAGCCGACTGTTGAAAAAAAAGTATTGCAAGATACAGCAAAGGCTTTTGACATATCTTCTTCTCCGTGAGATTTGTTTTTGGCGCAGTGTATTTTTTTGCTTCCAAACTCTGTAACACCCTCACAGTTGTAATGTGTATCTTCAAAGCTGTTTTCTAAAGCGGCGGCGGCTGTTATAATTTTAAATATAGAGCCGGGGGGATAAAGCCCTTGGGTCGCTCTGTTTAAAAGAGGACTGTTCTTTTCGTCTTTTATAAGTTTTTCCCAATTTTTGGTCAATTCATTCGGATTAAAGGCAGGATATGAAACCATTGATAAAATTTTGCCTGTTGTAGGCTCTAATACTACAACAGAGCCTCTTTGTTTTCCAAGCCATTTATATATTTTTTGCTGTAAGTCCGAATCAACTGTTAAAACCAAGTTGTTGCCCTGTAAAGGTTTATCAAGAAAGAAATGGTTAAAGCGTTGCACAACCTCTAGATCCAGCCGTTGAAGCATAAAATTGTATTTGCTTTCAACTCCTGAACGCCCAAGGTTTGAATAACCTACTAAATGAGCAAAGGTCTCTCCGAATGGATAATTACGTTCTCCGTTTATGTTAGTGGCTAATACATTGCCTTTGGCATCAAGTATTTCCCCACGTAAAATTTCCTGTTCGCTTAAGGTATTTCTGGGGTTTGCTGTGTTTTCCACAATTTTTTGACCGTCGTACAGCACAAGCTTTAAAAGATAAACAATGAGAACGGCAAAGAGCAAAAAGAAAAGCCAAAAGACTCTTCTTATATTTTTTTTTATATCTGCTGAATGACCGATTTTCATTATGCATCATCTCTATTCTCGGATTTGTTAAAAATATAAACCCATTGCAAAATACCTACCATTAACGTGCATACTAATATAGAACTTCCGCCATAACTTACAAAAGGGAGGGTTACGCCTGTTAACGGCACAAGCTTTGTTACTCCTCCTATAATTAAAAAAGTTTGGAATGCAAGCATTGATGTAAAGCCGGCTGCAAGAAGGCTGTAATATCTTCTGCCACACCTTAAAGCAATGTGGACTCCTCTGTAAAATATTAAAATATAAACAAAAATCATGCCTATTCCGAAAAAGGCGCCAAATTCTTCGCATATAGCCGAATATATGAAATCGCTTTCAACAACAGGAACGGTATGGGGCATACCTCTTGTAAGACCACTCCCAAGAGCTCCGAATGTAAGTATTGAAAAAAGAGAGCGTATTACTTGATAACCTGCGCCGTTCATATCTTGCCATGGGTTTTGCCAGGCAATTACTCTTATTTTTATATGAGGGAAAACTAAGTATGCTCCGTAGGAAGCGGCAGAGGTTATTATTAACCCTAAAGCCGTAAAAATAAAATTGCCGGTGGATATATAAAATACTACCATAAATGTCATAAAAAATATTAGTGCTCCGCCTAAATCCCTTTGCAAAACCAAAATACACACATACATTACGCTTATCCCTATGGGAAATAGGACTTGTTTAAAATTAAGCTTTTTACGGAAAACTGAGGCTAAATAAAATATATATAAAAATTTTACGATTTCTGACGGTTGAAAGCTCATGCCCATAAATGAAATCCAGTTTAGAGCCCCATAAGTTCTTGTACCGATAATAAACGGCGAAACTATAAGGGCAAAAGAAAATATTAAATAAATTATTTCTAGCTTTTCAAACTGGGGTATAAAGGCGAGAAAAACAGGTATTAACAGCATTAAAGAAAGGCTTACTAAAAACCATAAAAGTTGTCTTTGGGCATAATCCGTATTAAGCCGCACAAGCATAATAAACCCAATGTCTAAAAGGCAAAAAACTGCATTCCACATTAGGGGGCAGCCGTTTTTATAAAACTTGTCCACTAGGAACTGACCAATTAGCTGAAAAGCAAGCCCTAATGCGGCTAAAGCCAATATATAAGAATCGAATGTATAGGTTTCCGGTATATATGCTAATATTAAAAACGCAGTTAAATGTATAAAGACTATAACAACTCTTTGTCTTGAAACGCACCGGGGGCAGTTTATTTTTAAAATACCTCTTTCGCCCATAATAAATAAGCCGCCCTCCAGCAGAAAGTATCCTAAGTATATTAAAAATAAATAGCGGCTTAAAATTATTATAAAATCAAACATTTATTATAGTACACCTCTAAAATAGTGTCCGTTTGTAATGTTTTGGGGCAGAATACCGTCATAAGGCAAGTTATATTTAAAAGCGTTAATATGGGAAGCAATTAAATCTCTACATTCTTCTTGGCTCTCGGTTGTTAAAACTATACGCAAACTGCTGGGGATAGAATTTTTTACATCCATGCTTTTGTTTAATAAAAACACGGTTTGGGAATTTAATATTTTTGCTATACAGCTTTCGCAGTCTGATATTACGGGAAAGCTTACGCCTTTTTCGTCTTTAAGAGCGTAGTTTATGCCGTTATGACCCTTTAAAGAGCAAAATTTTCCGCTTTGTTTGTTACCATGATAAAGACCTACAGGGCATTGCCTAGTTTGCATAAGTGTTAATCTGCCGTAAATAATTATTTCCGAATTTTGGGAATTAATATCATTTATTTCCCTAAAATTTAGTTCTGGAGAAATTGTTACACAGCTTGCAAATTTGTTTAAATAATTTGCCGAAAGGTTGTTAGCGACATTAAAATTAATATCCGTAGTTTTTTCTTTTTTGGTATGGCGTAAAAGGCGTAATTGACCGTAAGTTCTTATTAAATAACCGGAAATTTCGCTTTTTTCAAGGAGTTCTATATATTCAGACGAATCTCGGAAGGCAGGAAGCGCCCCATAAAGTTTAATGTTTAATTCGCTTGCTTTTTGTATAAAGTAGTCCAGTTTATCCATAAAAGGTTGGCAAACCTCGGCGTAAATAACATCTACCCCGTTTATAAAGCTTGCTTCAATATGATCTATGTCTGTATAGATGCAAATTTGCTTTTCATGGCTTGCTTCTTCATTGTTGTTATCGCTATGGATATCGCTATCGATGTTTAGCAAAGCAACAGCGCTATCGGTATATTCACGCTTAAAACTTTGTAAATATGCTGTTTTAAAGGCTTCTACAGCGTTACGCCTTACAGCATTTATTTCGGATACCGGGATAAAAATATCGTCATCTGCATCAATTGAATCTATATTTATAGAAAATGTGGTATCGCCTGTTTTTGTAATTTGCCCTGTTAATTTGTCGGTAGTAATAGGAGCTTTCATTGCTTTTTGAACTTCATTACCAGTTTCGGTTACATCTATATTTGAATAGTAAAGGGTTAATTCTAGGGGTTCACCTGTTTTTGCCTTTACTCTGCAATTTATTGGGAGCTTTCTCTCAATTCTTGAATTCTGTGCCTTTAGTTCGTCGGAAAGCTGTTTGTCGTATGACAAATAAACTTTGTTTCCGGGTTTTATATTGCCGCCGATTGTTAGCCTTATTTTAGAAAAAGCTTTGTAAAAGTAGTTTAAGTTTGTTCCTGTATGGGGAGCTGTGTCTGTCCATATTTCAATGCCGTCGGCTGGGTGTAAATCTTTTATAATTTCTATTGTACATAGTTTTTGGGATTTGTCGTATTCTAAAACTGTGCCGATAAAATTTCCCGTAGATTTAGAGGTTTCAGTGCTCATCATATCTTTGCCGGAATGGCTTTGGTAATAACTTTTGTTAAAACCGCCACCTCTGTTGAAAATTTGGGTAATTTTATAAGTTTCGTCAGAAGAAACAAAAGGTTTGCCTACTTTTATTCTTTCAAGCTGAGCGTTATAAAGCCTTGTGGACAGCCCAACATATTCTGGGCTTTTCATTCGGCCTTCAATTTTTAAAGAGGATACGCCGGAATCTATAATTTCGGGCAATATTTCTAGGGTGTTCATATCCATAGGGCTTAAAAGGAAACCAGATTCAATTTCCTGTTCATCCTTTAACAGAGAATAACCTTTGCGGCAAGGCTGAGCGCATGTGCCTCGGTTGCCGCTTCGCCCTCCTATCATGCCGGACATTAGGCATTGCCCGCTGTAACAAACGCAAAGAGCGCCGTGAACGAAAACTTCTGTTTCAATACCACAGTTTTCATTAATGTGCTTTATTTGCGGTAGAGAAAGCTCTCGGCTTAAAACAACTCTTTTAAACCCAGCTTCTTTCATATAAAGGGCACTTTCAAGATCCGAAACGGTCATTTGTGTGCTAGCGTGTATGCTTATATCTTTAAATTCTTTTAAAGCAAAAGCTGCTGCCCCAATGTCTTGCATAATAAAAGCATCTGCTCCGGCTTTGTACATTTTCTGTAAAAAGGCATAAACATCTTTAAGCTCGGAGTTCTTATATATTGTGTTTACTGTTATATAAGCTTTTACGCCATATAAATGGCAAAAGTCAATTGCTTCTAAAAGCTCGTCATCTGTAAAGTTTTGGCTGTTTACTCTGGCGTTAAAGCTTTTGCCACCGAAATAAACACTGTCGCATCCGCCAGAAACTGCCGCTTTCAAAGAATCTAAGCTGGAACACGGCGACAATAATTCCGGCATATTATTTATATTATTTTTCATATAATCAATCTCTAATCTCTTTTATTTGTTTGAATTTTTAAGTTTGTATACGTTTTTGGGAGGCTCTTTGTCCTGCTTGTTATCAAAATTTGATATATACTCGTTTAAATCTTTTTGTGTTTGAATAAGTTCATTTTTTGTATTGTAAAGTGCATTTTGGGAATTTGTATATTCTATTTGCAGGTCGCTTATTTTGTCGTTTAAAAGAGTGTTTTCCTGCTGTAGCTTGCCCAGCTCCTGGCGATATTTTTCAAGCTCTTCTTTTATTTCGTCCCGTTCGTCCATAACCTTAAACAAATCATCTGTAATGTTAACGGAAATAAGCAAAGTTTTTGCAAAAGAATTAATCCCTAAAACTTGCTTTTCCCTTTGCAAGGAAGCAATTTTTTTGTCAAGATATCTAGCTACTCTATGGAAGTATTCTTCGCTTTCTGTTCCGCTTAAAGTAACAATCTCCCCAGAGATTATAACTTCTACGGAATTTATTTTTTGTTGCTTATCCATCATAAAACTCCTTTATACTTGGTCTTGGTAGAGCAATTTGACAAAACATTGACAGGTGTTTCTGCGAACATATCTGTTTATGTTTTTGAAAATAGCTATATAATGATTAATCATACCATTGTATTATACAGGATTGAAATAAAAAAACAAGTGCCTATGTAAGACACTTGTAATATTAATTGAAATTATTCAGCTGATTCTGGAGCAACTTCTTTAGTTACAGCAGTGTAAACGCCGTCTTTTTCAACAACTTCAACTTTTAAAATTTTTGTAAAGAAAGAAACAGGAACATATGTATAGTTGTCTTCCTGAATAACAGGAGCAGCTTCTAATTCAACTTCTTCGTTGTTAACAATGTATTTGTTTTCGCCAACAACATATTTAACAGCTACTTCACGGTCTGTGCTGCCTTCAACTTCTCTTAAAACGAGAACAGAGTTAGTTTCAGCATCCCATTGAAGTACAAGACCTACTGCATCGCAGTTAGAACGTACTTGCATAAGAGCAACTGGTTTGCCTTCTTCAGCAGCAGCTTCTTCAGTAGCTTCTTCGCCTTCAGCTTTTTCTTCTTCAGTAGTAGCTTGAGCTTCTTCGTAAGCTTTTACTTCTTCTTCTTGAGCTAGTACGCCTGCTTCGCATTCATCTTTAGTGATAGTTTTGTTAGTCTCTTTGTCAATGTAGTAGTATTGAGCATCAACAGTAGGAAGTGTTGTTACAGTGCTTTTGTTGTACTTAATGTTTACAGTTACAACTGCGTAGCGGTTGAAATTTTCTACTTTGTAGTCCAAAGAGAAAGCGTTTTTTTCGGAATAGAAGTTAGGAAAATCAGAACGGAAATTTCTGTAATTCTTCCAAATGCTTTCTTCGATTTCCGCTGTTAATCCGTCAACGGAATCAATAACCGGATAAATGCCGCAATCAACAGATTGATCACCGTAATAGGTTTTGTCTTTAGCTACAAGGTCTTGATAAATTTTTGGTTCTGCAACAGGTTCTTCTGCAGCAAATGACGTAACAACTGAGCTTAAAGCTATTGAAGCAATAGCTAAAATTGCCACTAATTTTTTTGTTTTCTTCATTTTTACCCTCCTAATTTTTTTAAAAAGTTCATTCCTAAGGAAAAAAAATTCCTCCTTAAGCCATTGTACAATATAAATTGTAAAAAATCAATGACAAAAATGTTACAAATGAAAATTAATTTTAATATTTGAATTAGCGATAATTTGACAAAATATCACGTAACATTAGAGGGTATATAAATATGTAATTTGTAGGATATTTTAATTTTATGTATACAGACTTAAAAAAATGTTGTATTATATATTTTTAAATTAAATTGATTTTCTTTAAATGAGGTGAAAGAATGAGTACTAAGTATATTTTTGTTACGGGGGGCGTTGTATCCGGCTTGGGCAAGGGCATAACGGCGGCATCTTTAGGCAGGCTTTTAAAAGCAAGGGGATATAAAGTTACGCTGCAAAAATTTGACCCTTATATAAATATAGACCCGGGTACAATGAGCCCGTATCAGCATGGTGAAGTTTTTGTTACGGAGGACGGGGCTGAGACGGACCTTGATATAGGCCATTACGAACGTTTTGTTGATGAAAACCTGACAATACACGCAAACACAACTGCCGGTAAAGTTTACTGGTCTGTTTTAAACAAAGAGCGCAAAGGGGATTTTTTAGGCGCAACTGTTCAGGTTATTCCCCATATTACAAATGTTATAAAAGAAAAAATATACAGAGCCGGCAAAGCATCACAGTCGGACATTGTTATAACGGAAATCGGCGGAACAGTTGGAGACATTGAGAGCCTTCCGTTTATTGAAGCTATAAGACAGGTTACTTATGATGTGGGGCGTGACAATATTTTATACATACATGTTACGCTGCTTCCTGTTTTGTCTAAATCTGGTGAAATGAAATCAAAACCTACCCAGCATTCCGTTAAGGAGCTTTTGTCTATCGGTATTCAGCCGGATATGATTGTATGTCGTACTCAAAGGGAAATGCCGCCGGGTATGCGTGAAAAGCTAGCTTTGTTCTGTAATGTGCGTGAAGACAGTGTTATACAAAATATAGACACTGACTCGCTTTATGAAGTGCCAATTCTTTTGGAAAAAGAAAATTTTGCTCAAATTGTTTGCCAAAAGCTTAAAATAGAAGATAGAACACCTAATCTTGAAGAATGGCACGCAGTTCTTAAAAAGCAGAAAGATATAAATAAAACTGTAACAATTGCTCTTGTGGGCAAATATGTTGAACTTCACGATGCTTATCTGTCCGTTGTTGAAGCTTTAAACCATGCAGGTATTTATAATGAAGCTTTAGTAAATATTAAATGGATTGATGCGGTTGACCTTGAAAGCTGTGAACCTGCCAAGTACTTAAAAGGTGTAAACGGCATAATTGTTCCGGGAGGTTTTGGTGAAAGAGGCATGGAAGGTAAAATAAATGCTATTAATTATGGAAGAGAAAATAAAATTCCCACTTTTGGGATATGCCTTGGTATGCAGTGTATTGTAATTGAGTTTGCAAGAAATGTTTTAAATTTTACAAATGCAAATTCAACAGAAATAGATATTGATACGGACAAGCCTGTTATTGACATTATGAGCGAGCAAATTGATGTTTCTGAAAAGGGAGGCACAATGCGGCTTGGAGCTTATCCTTGCAAGCTTACAAAAAACACCCACAGCTTTGAAGCTTATAATGAAGATTTGATTTACGAAAGACACAGACACCGCTATGAGTTTAACATTCAATTTAAAAAAGACTTCTTGGAAGCGGGAATGTTACTTTCAGGAGTTTCACCGGATGAAACACTTGTAGAAATTGTTGAGCTTCCGAAAGATACTCATCCTTGGCTTGTAGGCGTGCAGTTCCACCCGGAATTTAAATCTAGGCCAAACAGAGCGCACCCTTTGTTTTTTAGTTTTGTTAAAGCGGCTCTTAATGGAACGGTTTAGTTTAAAGGCATTTAACTATGTAACATAAATGAAATAACCATTGCGAATAAAATTACTATAGTGAACAGATAATACAGTAAAGCCGTAATTTCTCAACCGGCTTTCTTATTTCAAGTGTTTTTAAAATATTACATGTGCGTTACAATTTGGAAAACACCTTGAAATTTTAAAAAATTCATGTTATATTTTGTCGTAGGCTTCAGAATTTCAGAATTATTTGCGGAAGCGTGCAATTTAAGTGTTCCATAGTTTAAGCTTTGATTATTATGGGTTGAAGCTTTACAAAACTATTACATTAACATAACAACTTTCCGCATATTATTGACTGAGTGATTCTGTAGTGCTATAATCGCATTGTGCAATGAGGCAACTTGAAGTGTCTCAAAAATTTCTCGAAAATTAATAAGGAGGAAAGAAAATGAAGAGAAAAATAGCTCTCTTGTTGGCGGCAGTTATGACTCTTGCTCCAGCAACGTCTGCTCTTGCGGCTTCTACAAACAATCTTACGCAAGTTCCAACTATCGTTGGCAAAAGTGTATTGTATGAAGAAGGCTGGCTCTCTGTAGACAAAAGCAACAATTACGGCGGAGGCTACCAAGCTGCCACAAAATCTTTAAAGGTTGGCGTTGGTGCTAAACCAGACGTAGATTATGTAGTTGACGGTACAGATCTTGTTATCCAAATCGCTCAAACTTCTAACAAATTAAAAGCAGGCGATCGTTTCAAAGTTGTTCTTGAAAACGCAAAATGGTTCTTTAGAGGGAACTATCCTGTTCAAAATCAAGATTTAAGTCTTGTAGCTAGCAAATATACAGGTGGTAGCCACAGACAACCATTTTCAGTACTTGCTGGCGTTAACGGCGGTGTTGTAAATGCTGTTTCTGCTGATGCATACGTTAGTGGTAGAGTAGCTTCATCTACTGATGTATTTGGTGGTCTTGCATCAACTACTAGTAGTGCAGCTTACAGTGCTCCAACTAACTGTACACCATTACCTAGCCTTACAGGTACTAGAGTTAATGATGAAGAAGGTCAAGCATTAGCGTATGATGCATACGAAAATATTTACTCTCCAACAAATGGTGAAGTTGAAGGCGAACCAACTGGTGCGTTTAGAGTATCTAGCAGCAACTACACTTGGATGCCATTTGGTGCTGGTTCTTACTGGTCTGGCGGAGCAACTGATAGTGGCACTGGTTCCGGAACTTATTTAACCTATGACCCAACTAAAGGTGTTTGGGGTAAAAACTACACTGATGGCGGCGACGACATCGGCGGCGAATACTACAGACTTCCACAAATTTTGTATCCAAACGTTGATACTGTTGAAGAAGATGCAGTTGCAATAAGAACAATCAAAGGCACTGACACTTATTATGGTCAAGGCTATTTAGATGCAGGCTATGCTGCAATTAATGCACCTACTGGTATTGGTAGATGGGATAACGTTAGAGAAGTTCCTTACAAATTATCAGTAAATCATCTTGAACCATCTGTAGCTGTTATTACAGTGTTAAACGATGTTTATGATTATGCAGGTTCATTAGCAGCTGAAACATCTGAAGGTCCTGTATCTATAGTAAGCGAATACGGCGGAGCTGGTAGATACAATGAAATCAGAATTCCTCTTGTAATCAGAACTACTGAATCTACTTCAGACGTTAAAGTTAAAATTGATCCACAAAACATTGCAGCTATCTCCAGCGGTACTTGGTTGTTCTCTCAAACAGCTAAAGGTGCTACAAAAACAACTGCAGATGCAGATGATATTGACACTGCAAGAGATAATTTTGCAATTGATAAATTAAAAATCAGCGAAGTTAGAATCGGTTCTTTCAAAACAGACGGTATCTTCTACTTGAAAGCTGCTGACCACTTTACTTGGAAAGATCCTATTGCTTCAGGCGTTAAAGTAGGCGTTGTTCAAGGTCTTTCTTGGGGTCCTTACACAAGAACAGGTTCATTCCCGAATGACCCAGTTAACACTAACATGCCATCACGTACTGGTTACGGTGGAAAAGGTTTTGAATGGGCAGAGTCCGGAACAACTCAAAACGGTTTCTTCTGGAACATTCAAGGTGCAAATATTAACAGCGCATATACTCAACAATATGCAAGCAGAATACCTGTAACTGGCGACTATGATTTTAGCTACAGAGTAATCAGCACTAACCCTATTGTATATGACAGAAGCGTATTAGAATTTGCTTTCAGAGGCGTTCAACCTTCTACTGATATTCCAGGTGCAATGTATATTGAAAACCTTGAATTTGCAGCTGAAGAAAACGCTCCTTACGGCGATATTATGTTCACAATCGGTAACGTATCTGCTAACAACCCTGTAACTGAAGAAACTTTCAAAGCAGGTATTAGAGCTGAATGGGATATTATCCTTAAAGCTGAAGGTACAATTCCTGAATTAACAAACGGACGTTATGAAAAAGAAAACCCATTATATGCAGCTGATTCAACTCACAAAGCAGCTAGAGTATTATTCTCTGAAGCTTCTACAGCAGCATGGTGGGCATCAAGACAAACTGAATTTACACTTATCGACCAAGCTAAATGGAGAAAAGTTAAATTCGTATCTGATGAAGTTAAAAACTTAGAAAAAGCTTATGAAGACGCTATTTACGGTCAGCACCAAACTGGCTGGAGAGATGTTGACGGTAACTTAGTAACTGGCAACAACAACGTGTTAGATAAAGGTCTCTATATTAACGATGGCGAAAAACATGGTTATGTAACAATCAACGGCAACACAATGACTTGGAATGACTTAAGAGTTAAATCAGGCAAAAAAGCTTCTATCAGATTCGATTCTTGGATTTCTATTGAATCAGGATTTGAAGGTGACGTTAAACTTTCTGTAACTGGTTCTGCAATTCCATCTCAATCTAACGGAAGCGCAGTTGCACCTGTAACTATTGCTAAAGCAATCAGCCCAATTAAAGTTGTTGCTAAAGTTAAAGATATTAAAATTGGTTACCAATTCCAACAAACAGAAGATATTATTATTACAGAAACTAAAGCAGGTATGCTTCAAAAAGACAAAGATGTTTTCGTATCTGTAACTGACTTAATTGACACTGATATGGCATTCTCTAACGAAACTAAGATTGCTGTAACAGCTGGTAACTTGAAAATTAAAGATGTTAACTACACTGGCTTAGGTTATGCAGCTTCTGCTAAACAAGGCGAAACTATGATCGCTGGTCAAGGTGGTACAATCAAATTTACTGTAAGCGCAGCTTCCAGCCAAGCTTCTACAGTTACTATTTCTAACGTATCAGTTAAGGTTAACAGATCAGTTCCTGAATCTAACCTTAAACCATACAAAGTAGTAGTTTGGGGACCATCTGTATCTCCTAACTATGTATACTTCAACTACAACAAGTATGCTAGAGACAAATTTGCAACTCCTGGTATCATGACTGACTACCTCAAAGTGGTATCTTCAGGCAGTGGCAAATCAAGCATCCTTGAACAAGAAGTTAGAGTAACAATTGGTGAATCTTACTTCACAGTAAACGGCGTAACTGAAGAAATGGATGCAGTTCCATACATTTCTGAAGCTTCTAACTCTACTATGGTTCCTGTAAGATTTATCTCTAAAGCTTTTGGCTTATCTGACAACCAAGTAATTTGGGATGATGAAAACAAAACTGTTACTATCGTTGCTCCTAACAGAGTAGTTCAGTTCAAAGCTAACAGCTCAGTTATGAAGGTTGATGGATCTGAAATAGCTATGTCAACATCTGGATACACTGTATCTGCTGAAATCGTTAACGCTAGAATGTATGTTCCATTCAGAGCTATGGGCGATGCTTTCGGTATCACAGTAGTATGGGATGATGCAACTAAAACAGCTATCTACAACCCAAAAGTTCAATCAGCTGAAGAAACAGCAACTGATGCAGCTAAAGAAGAAACTAAAGAAGCAGCTGCTCAATAATAAATAAATAAAGGCAAAAACCCCGCAAGGGGTTTTTTGTCCTTTTATAGAAAAATAGGGGGAGTAAAATATGAAGTTTAAAAGACTTGCCGCATTTTTTTTAGCAACAGCATTTGTGGCATCTTCGGCAACAAATATATTTGCTGATGAAATTTCGTTCAAAGTAAATGGTATCGTGCAATCAGATAAAGTGAATGCTAAAAATGTAAGCGGATATATGGTAATGAACGGTAAGGATTTAGCAAAAATGCTTTCATTAAAGCATGAATGGAACAAAGAAAATAAAACATTAAAACTTTCAAATGGGAAAATAACTGCTGTTTTTAAAGACGGAAACACAAAGTACACTATGGATAAAATTGAAAAATATCTGCCGGTAGTAGCTACTGTTGAGGATGAGAGTTTACTGCTTCCTTTAAGAAGCATATGCGAAGCATTTAATATAAACATTTTGTGGAGTGGCGAAAATAATACAGTGAGTATAAAAACTAGTATTACAGAAGACCAGCTGGCAGTGGCTAACAATGCAAAAAACCCAGCAGCTATTAAACTTAGTTATGTTGATGCACTTGCACTTGCAATGAGAAAGAACTCTAACTTGGATACGTTATCTGAAAATGTTGATCTGAACACTAAAATGAGAGAAGATTACGATAAAAATTATTTTGATGTATCAACAGGATATATAAATCCGGCTACCTATAAAGTTGATACAGATGCGCTTACAAATTGGCTTATAACTGTTAGAAGCATGGAAGTAAATGCTGTTATTTTAAAACTCAATGAGGAAATTTTAAAAACAACATCTGAGTTTTTGCTTGTAAGCGCTATTACCACGCTTAAGACTACTGAAATGGACATTCAGCTTTTGGAACAAAATATATCTTTAATGCAGAAAAATTATAGTAACTTGCAGCTTAAAAAAGATGTTGGTATGGCCAGCGAAAGCGATGTTAAAAAGGCAAGACAGGATCTTGATAAAGCTAAAGCTAATATGGCGACTCTTCAATTAGCCATTAAAAATCAAAGAATTACGCTAAATAAGGTTATTGGATACAATACAGAAGATATTGTCGAAGTTGATATGACTCCGAAAATTGAACCTTTAAATAAATTAACAAATTCCGAAATTTGGGGAAGAATAACAGATGACCCTTCTGTTAAGATAAAGGAAGAGGAATATAAATTAGCAAAATACAAGCTTGAACAGGAAACTAGTACGGCTGCTAACCCTGATACAAACAGGATAAAAACTCAAAATGAAGTTAATAAAGCCGGAAGGGACTTGACGGATACAAAAAACACGATGGAAAAGGCAATGGAGGCTGCTCAAGTTAAGCTAGAAACTATAATTGAAAACAACGGTATTTTACAACTGGATTTGCAAAAAGCAAAGGATGCGTATAATACTGCATTAATTAATTTCAAGGCAGGGCTTATTACTCAATATGAGGTTGATGCAGCAAAGTCTGCAGTTTTGAAAAATGAAATCGAAATTGCAAAAAATGTTTATAACTATAATTTAATTAACTTTACGATAAAAAGACCGTTCTTGTTATAGTGGTTAAGAGTGAGACCAATATATTGGCGGTATGAATTGTTTTTTACGATAAAAAACAGATACATACCGCCATATATATAAGTAATAAGGGATAAATTCATTTAATATTATTATGCTTCTAAAACCAAAGTAAAAGGCCCATCGTTTACTAGGGATACTTTCATGTCGGCGCCAAATTCACCGGTTGCAACTTTTTTAAATAGAGGTGTACACTGCTTAATGAAATATTCATAAATTTCTTCTGCAAGCTGTGGGCTTCCGGCGTTAATAAAGCTGGGGCGATTTCCCTTTGTGCAATCTGCATAAAGAGTAAACTGAGAAACAAGTAAAATTTCTCCGTCTACATCATCAATAGAAAGATTTGTTTTATCATTTTCATCTGAAAATATTCTTAGTTTTTTTATTTTAGCTATCAGCTTGTCTGCTTTTTCAAAATTATCTTCTGAAGAAACGCCGAGTAAAACAACAAACCCCCTTTCTATATCTCCAATTATCTTATCATCTACAGAAACAGAAGCGTTTAATACTCTTTGTAACACAATTTTCATAGTATAATCCCTTTCAATTTACAATTATCATAAAATATTGTTATTGCATTTATATTTAAAACAGTTATAATTGTACTATAGCAATATTAAAAAAACAAGTTTTATTCCATTTAATAATTACCTGTTAAATGGAATTGAATATATAATTTTTAGGAGGTTTTTTATATGGAAGCGCAAGCACCACTTATTTTGGAGAAATGGGATTTCATCGTTCTTTTAGGTGAATCTGGCAGCGGAAAGGGAACTTTGGTAAAAAATATCATGAAGTACTGGCTGCCGAATCTTGTTTCTGCGAGTATGGGCGAGTATTTCAGGGAAAGATCTAAAACTGACCCTGAGCTTCGAAGTTTAATTGAACAAGGCATCTTAGTAGAGGACAAGACGGTTTGTAGAATGTTCAGAGAATTTGCAAATGAAAATGTACCAGCACTTATGGATGGTTATCCAAGGAACAGAGCTCAGACTCTTGATTTAATTAAATTCATTAAAGAAAAAAATTGGAGAGTATTGGTTATTGATATACATTGTAAAATTGAAATTATCATAGAAAGACTTCTTTCCCGCGGACGAGATGACGATAAGCTTGCTATTATGTATAAAAGAAATGCAGACCACAAAACACTTCATCCCAACGTTATGGCCGAAATAAAAAGCCGCCCGGACTTATTTGACGTTATATCTGTTGATGGTAATTTTGAACAGGACGTTGTATTTAGCAATTTCCTATTAGACGTTTTAAGACTTGTTGATATGCTTTATTTTTATGATTTAAGCACAGTTCAAACAAGCTTTAGAGCATATGAAGATGAAACATCAATTAATCCTGCTATTAACAGATGGATTTGTGCTTTTTTAAACAGCATCCAAGAAAAAATTCTTGCGCAAAAAGATAAAAGTGAATAAAAAACTTGAGGGGGGAAGATGAATGCGTCTTCCCCTTATGCATGAAAGCCTTGATTTTAAAGGTTTTTTTGCAAGTTTAAAAATTATTCAAATTATTTTAAAAAACATGTTGACAAATAAAAGAACGTGTGGTAAGATATATTTCGCCGT
>CAZJGG010000052.1:0-21668 GCA_964545475.1 uncultured Eubacteriales bacterium
TAAATTAAAGCAATTACTAAAAATAGAGCGATCGTTTATAATTAGGGCGTGTTGAATATTGATTAAAAAATTTTAAAACAATGTAAAAACGCCCCTAAATCCGGTGGTTTTTACATCTGAAATTTTCCAAATAAGGATTATTCAACACGCCCAATTACTATTTACTAATTATGATCTTAGAGCCTGTTCAAAGTCTCCTTAATAAAATAGACAAAAAGGTCAACTTAACCATGTTTAAAGTGTTCTCCAACTTTCGCTCACAGTTTTTCCATAGCCTATGGCACTTGTCAAGCCAACCAAAAGTACGCTCCACAGTCCAACGCTTTGGGCTTACGGCAAAGGTATGAAGTTTGTTACGCTTTGTGATTTCAACCCTTGCGCCTGTAGCTTCAACGACTGCGTTAACAAAGTTTTCGCCTGTATAACCGCCATCAGCAAGCACAGTTTTGAGTGAAGGCATGATAAAATCATTGCAAGAAAGCATGAAACTGCTCCGTTTCTATCAGTAACATCGGCGGTTGTTACAATCGGCGCATATGGTAAACCAAGAGCATCTACTGCTATATGAAGTTTTACACCTGACTTTTTTACCTGCGTCATAGTCCTTTTCTGCTGCAGTATCCGCATTTTGTATAGTTTTAGAATCAACAATTAACATTGTGGGGGTTGGGTTTTGCCTTGTATCGTATCGCTCCAAATCAGATTTATCGGGCAGGGCTGCTCCATTCAAGTCATTTCGTAGTAAAATTAGAAAGTGGAAAAAAATTAGAGCTGAAAAATAATGACTAAACTTCTAATCCCGGAAAAAGTCAAAGAGGGTGGGCGTGGCAATGATTGCAAAAGATTCAATACAGAACTTCATCAACTATAATCGTGTATTAATCCAAGGTGCTGATTTTATATATCTGCTACCTCATCCAGAGCTTAGAAATTTTATTTCCAATTACACGATCACTTTTCCAAGTAAGGGTATGATGTCCGACAGTTATGCTGTTATTCCTCATGGAAGTGCCACACTGGTTCTTTCATGTACCGATAGTCTCATTTCTGGGAGCTTGTTCGGTCCCATAACTAAACCTGCATACGTTGGCAAGTCAGCCAATAATTTCAGCCTCCTGTTTATTGTGGAGTTTCAACCAGCGGGCTATTACGCCTTTGGCGGAATGCCTCAAAAAGAAATAACAGATTGCGTGATAAACTTTGAAACTGTAAATCCTGCAATGAACCGCCTAATGACCAAAGAATTGGAAGCGACGTTAAATATTCATAGCCTAATTACCAAAATAGACAGGCTTTTTTTAGCGCACTTGAAAGGCGCTTTTTATCGTCAGGAATTTTCACAGGCAAACAATATGATTATAAATAGCGGAGGAACTCTTTCTGTTAAAGAACTTTCACAAAATGTGTTTTTCAGCGAACGGCATTTAGGCCGAATTTTTGATGAATATATGGGCGTGAGTATAAAATCTTTTTCTCGCCTTGTCCGTGTAAACAAGGCTATACGGCTTTTGCAGCAACGCAATTACAGCCCAACACAAGTTTTCATTGAAACCGGATTTTATGATATGCCTCACTTTATTAATGATTTCAAGTCCATCTGTAGTATTACCCCACAGGAATATCGGGACAATATGTCCGATTTTTACAACGAGATAGCCAAATTCTAATGTATAATGAAAGGAAACTTAGGACAGGGGTGATATTATGCAGTATCAAGGCACTTTGATTGCCGTATCTGATATGGCGAAGGCAAAGTATTTTTATGAAACTGTAATGGAACAAAAGGTAATGATGGACTTAGGGGTGCATGTGGCTTTTGAAGGAGGGCTTGCCTTGCAATCCAATTATTCTGAATTAGTAGGTGTTGATCTGCCTGGTAAGGTGCAGCCGAACAACTTTCAACTTTACTTTGAAGTGGAGGATTTGGGTTTTTGGCAAGATAAAATAAACAGCACTAAAGGAATTGAATTTATCCATAAGGCAAAAGAATATCCTTGGGGACAGCGTGTTATCCGGTTTTATGACTATGATAAATTTATAGTTGAAGTGGCCGAAAGCATGACGAGCGTCGCAAAGCGTTTTTTAGCACAGGGGCTTAGCGTTGAGGAAACTGCCGAGCGAACTATGTTCCCTGCAGAATTTGTAAAAAGTCTTGTATAGAAGTAATTTTTAGTTTAATGTGAGTTCGACGAAAATTATAAAAAACATAATTTTCATCGAACTTTGATTATATTCGCACAATTTGCGGTAAATTTTTAAATTGCTCTAGGTGGGGTTGTATGAAAAAAATACTTTTTGTGATTTGCATTTTATCCGTTGCTTTAACTTTCATTGGGTGTGCTTATGTACTTATTAACAAAGGGCAAGTCAATGCTGGATATGCTGTAGTGCCCATGATATTTGCCAATGTTTCCTTATCTGCATACAGAAAATATTATCGTACCAAATGAGCATAACACAAAATACCCAATATTTTTATACCGTTTGAGTGCGTTGGAGTAATTCGGCGCACTTGTTTCTGTCTTACACCAACATGTTCTAAATGATTTAAAGGGTATTTTGGAGAAAAAAGAGGGTTAATATAGCCATTTGGAAGAACATAAACAGCTATGTTCCCAGGAACAGCGGTGAATGTTTTGTCAAGTTGCTCTAACTTATCGTTTAAAGCAATTTGACGTAAAAATAGCGGCAATCCCATTTTAAAGGTGATTGCCGCATTTTATTAACAAACTTTTTTAAGAATTAATAATTTTTGCCCAACGCCTATTTTGGCAGGGGTTTCAATTTCATTAATTTGCATTATTTCATCAACACTAGTGTTGTAACGCTTTGCAATTTTCCATAAAGTATCGTTCTTTTGAATAATATAAACTGTCATGCTGGCCATTGAATCAATTTCAGATTTGTCCATATCCTCAAACGCTATATCTGTAATCATGCTCATTTCTTGTTCGTGAATAACCTGTGTATTAAAGCTTAATAAGAATCTGAGCTCCATTTCACGGCCGCTTAGCATGTTAAAGCCTATATGGTCAATGCTTACATCCATTATAACGTCCATTCCCGATATTGCGCCCTTTGTCTCAATAACTTGCCTGTAGGGCATCATAACATGGTGAGAAAATAAAGGCATTTGGTCGTTTTCTGCAACATAAAGCACATCGGCTGCAATAATTCCCTCAACAACCACTTTATCTTCAATAATTTTCGCTTCGTCTACCCTTGCCTTGCCTTTAACTCTAAAAATCTGCAAAATGTCCGGGCAGTTTTCATCAAGGGTAAACACTTCTTTTATTGGAGTTTGGTTTTTGTTGCGGCATATAAGCTTAGGATATTTTATTGGTGTTTTGCTTACAGAAAGCCTTTTGTTTATACAATGAGCATCTTCTAAAATTTCCATTGATTCCTGGCAATGAACTTTTACAGTTGCGCTAATTGTAACTTCAACCTCTAAAACACGTTCTTCGCCGTCGGAATCCGGTCTTACATGAATATGCTTGTCAATTACCTGAAGCGAAACGTCAACCATCATATCTTCTTTAGCTCCGTTAACGTCAACACTTCCGTTAAAAGACATTTCATGCTCAACAAATTCAATTAAACTGGACTCGTTGTCCCCCATATAAAGTGTTGCAACGTTAAGCTCCCCGGTTATAACAACCCGACCGCTGGCAGCTCGCACTTCTTTGCTGGAAACCATAATTCCGCATTGCAAAACTTCTCGGATATTTGGCTTTCCGGCAGGTATAACGAGTTCATCTTTAATTGTAAAGCGGTCAACCTTGTTTTCTATACGCCTGTTAAGGGTAAGACCATTTTTTTGAAGCTGGTTTTCGTTAATATCCCTTAAGTTTACTACAATTTCATGCTCGTTAGTGTTTTCGCAAAGGGCTATAATATCCACAACCGCTTTATAGCTCACCTTTCTGTCGTTAAGCATTTTATAATCAATATTTGCGATTTCAGCCTTAACTTCAACCCACATCTCTTTAGTTGCGCCGTTGACGTTTATAAAATCGTCAATAGCGGTAGTAATGCTCATGCTATGTACCGGTCTTTCAGACCCGCGGGCAAGGTATAAAACTTGCACCTCTAATTTACCTACAAAGTTAACTCTGTCGCCGCCTGCTTCGGCTCTTTCAATTACAACCTTAGATTCTGTCTGCAATATAACAGCCATATCAGGCTTAACATCTGGTACAATTAAATCGCCCTCAATAAGAATTTGAGTTGTTTCTCTGCCGACTTTTTCATCAAGTATTATTTTCTCTTTTACAAGCTCGTAAGACATAAAAACTTACCTCCTTCGCCATATCTATTTTAGTATATTATGGTAAGGGCTTTTTTATGCCTATCTAAGCATTTAAAATAAACCTGCATTTTACTTGACATGACGTATATATACTATATACTATATGTTAGTACTTACTCTATTTATTAAGGATGAGGTTTCTAAATATGTTTAATAAAATTATAGCAGTTATCTCGAATAAATATTATGAATTACTTAAAATCCTGAACATACTTCTTTCATGTTTCCTTGTTTATTTATCGTATATGGGGTCAAAACTTGACTTTATACTCTACATATTACTTATTATAAATTTATCTTGTTCAGTTATTTATCACATTAATAAAAAGAGAATATTTGAAGCAATTCTATTTTCTATCTTTATTTCGCTTGTTATTTACTTCTTTATTAAAAGCATATAACTTACTTAAAGAAGAAGTATGGTCGTTTGCCACTGACGCAGCGATTCGGAAAATTTTCCGAAAGGGCGTGTTGAATATTGATTAAAAAATTTCAAAACGATGTAAACACGCCACGAAAAGACACTGAAATTTATATTCCAAACAGGCTCTTAAAGGGTTAATCAATCAGTTAACACCTATCATAGTTAATGAAATTCGTTTTTTCTTTATATCAACGCCAAGAACTTTAACATTAACTACATCCCCTATTTTTACGGCATCTAAAGGATGTTTAATAAATTTTTCGGAAATTTGCGAAATATGAACAAGCCCGTCCTGGTGAACGCCAATGTCCACAAAAGCTCCGAAATCAATAACGTTGCGTACTGTTCCGGCTAAAACCATTCCCTCGGTTAAATCCTCCATTTCAAGAACATCTCCCCTTAAAATTGGCGGCGGCATATCCTCTCTTGGGTCTCTGCCGGGTTTTTCAAGCTCTTTTATAATATCAACAAGGGTTGGAACGCCAACACCAATTTGCTCTGCAATTTTCTTTATATCGCTTACTTTATCTTTAAGGTTTTTAAGCTTTTTCTCCTTAACGTCATTAAGAGAAAGGTTTAACATTTCAAGAAGCTTTTCCGCCGCATCGTAAGATTCCGGGTGTACTCCAGTGTTGTCAAGCACATGCTTGCCCTCTGAAATGCGCAAAAAGCCTGCGCATTGCTCAAACGCTTTTGGGCCTAAGCTTTTAACTTTTTTAAGCTGGGTTCTGGAAATAAATTTGCCGTTTTCTTCTCTGTAAATAATTATATTTTTTGCAACTGTGGCAGAAACCCCAGAAACATAAGAAAGAAGCGACGGCGAAGCTGTATTTAAGTCCACACCTACAGAGTTAACACAGCTCTCAACTACACCACTTAAAGTTTCGTTAAGGTGCTTCTGGTTCATATCGTGCTGATATTGCCCAACCCCTATGCTTTGAGGGTCAATTTTTACAAGCTCCGCCAATGGGTCTTGAAGCCTGCGCCCAATAGAAACGGCGCTTCTAAGGGCAACGTCAAATTCAGGAAATTCCTGAGCTCCTAGCTTAGATGCAGAATACACAGAAGCTCCAGCTTCGTTAACAATAATATAATGAAGCTTTTTATCAATCTCTTTAAGCATGTCTACAACGAAAAGCTCTGTCTCTCGAGATGCCGTGCCGTTGCCGATTACAATTATATCAACATTATGCTTATTTATAAGGAGAATAAGCTTTTTCTTTGATTCCTCTGTTTTGTTTGCAGGGGGCGTTGGGTAAACAACTCCTGTATCGAGGACTTTTCCTGTTTCATCTATAACAGCGACTTTACACCCGGTTCTAAAGCCCGGATCAAGAGCAAGAACAACTTTCCCCTTAATTGGAGGCTGTAAAAGAAGTGGTTTTAAGTTTTCTGCGAAAACCTTAATTGCCCCCTCTTCCGCTTTTTCCGTCAAGGCATTACGTATTTCTCTCTCAACAGACGGAAAAATAAGGCGTTTATAACTGTCTTCTATAATTTCAATCATAACCTGCTTTGTAAACTCATTTTCCCTTACTATTTCATTATAAAGGCTTCTGAATATATCATCATCCGGCGCTTCAATTTTTACAGTTAAAAACTTTTCTTTTTCCCCTCTGTTAATTGCCAAAATTCTGTGCCCTGCAATTTTTTTAACTTGCTCTGAAAACTCGTTATACATTTCGTAAACAGATTCTAAAATCCCTTCATTGCCTTTAGATACGACAAAGCCTTTGTCGAAAATCTCTTTTCTTATCATACTTCTGTAATTTGGATCGTCGGAAATCATTTCGGCAACAATATCTTTTGCCCCGGCAAGGGCTTCTTCTATGGTATTTACGCCTTTTTCTTCGCAAACATACTGTTCGGCATCTATTTCAAGGGGCTTGTCCGTCATTTGCAAAAATATAATATTAGCAAGCCCGTCCAGCCCTTTTTCTTTTGCAATAGTAGCTCTAGTACGGCGTTTGGGCTTAAACGGACGGTAAATATCTTCAATCTCCACAAGAGTAATGGCATCGTCAAGAGCTTTGGAAATTTCATCTGTCATTTTTTCCTGCTCAATAATGGATTTACGCACCTGTTCTCGTTTTTCGTCTAAATTGCGTAAATAAACAAGCCTGTCATAAACCTCTCTTAGCTTTTGATCGTCGATAGAGCCTGTAAGCTCTTTTCTGTATCTGGCAATAAAAGGTATTGTGTTTCCTTCGTCAATAAGTTCTACAATGTTTTTTGTATGGACGGGCGACAGCTTAAATTCAACCTCTAACTGTTTTAAAATATCCATAAATCCACTCCTGAAATTATATTTATTCATTTACCCCTGTATAGGCATTAATTAAAAATGGTCGGGATGTACCCTCTATATAAAAGCGGTAACATGGTTCTCCGTATTTATCAGAACTTTCATTCTGATAGTAAATAATATCAATTTGGTTTATATTAACTTCCCTGTTTCTGTAAAGGCTAAGTAAATGCTGCATAAACAAAAACATGGCAACATCCGGGGATATTATTTCTCGATTTTTTTCGTCCAGCCCTTGTGGTTCTTTGTAACAATAATCAATTTTTTGTATTCCATTTTTAGTACACGTGAAGATAACATAATTATTGTAAATTATGGTGTTTTCATATTTCTGGCGGTATTCTATCCTGTAAATATCACTGTCTTCATATATATTTGGGCTATCCAACACAAGGTTTCCCCATACTTCGGAATTGCTTTCAATAAACTTACCGCATATCTCATTTAACTCACTTAAATTATATGTGTTTTCTCCTGCTTCCCCTTTTTCAAAAACAGCTCTGTCATTAAATATCGTAAGGGTATCTCCAGTTTTTTCATCAATAAACAGGTTGCGCTCAAATTCCTGGGTTTCTGTCAAAACTTTATCGCTGCCAAAAAATGCATTTATAAGCTGCTTCTGGTCTAAGCTTGGTGGGTTTAAAATTATTTGCGGTCTCGGTTTATAATCTCCGAGGATTTTTGCAGAAACTGTAACTTTGTTTTCGCCCAGTGTTTTAATAATGGCGCTTTCCTGTTCGCTTGTTATTGTATATTTTTCGCTGTTAATATTTATTAATAATATTAACACAGCATTTAATACAAACAAAAATATTATTGCTAAATTTTTTGCCTTATCCCAATCCATTTGCAAGCACCTCTTAACCCGGATTAAACTGCGCCGGAAATACGTTAGACGCTCCGTTAATATCCATAAACCAGTAAAGCCTTAAGTTTTTATTTTTTTCCATTCTATACGCAAGACAAATATTCCCTGCCTTTATTTCAGTTTTGCCAGAATTTTTCGGAAAAATGCTGTTTAAAGTGTTTTCAAAATTAACAGTAGCATTTTCATAATAATCATTTTCCAAAATGAAATTGTAAGCAAGCTTTTTATATTTTGTTACTCTGTTGTTTTCAATTTCAATTTTAATTGGGCTGCCCATATTAATATCTGAAATAATTGTTTCAGACATTTTTATAGGATATAAATTCATTGTATAACCGAAATAAAATGTTTTGCTTTTCTCGTTTATATCCATGCCAGCCAAATAATAATTATTTATAATGTTTTCATCACGCTCCAAAAAATTAAGCGCTACAAAATAATTACTTGCGGCGGAATATATAACATTTTTATCATTATTTAAGCTGTAATCTGCATATTCCAGTACATTATTAGGGTAATAACGAACAACTGTGTTTTCGTTACTGAAAGTATAAATTCCATCAGCAGGCCTAAACTGAAAATCCTGATATTTAAATAAATATTCAACCTGCTGCTCAATATCTGTTACAATTAAATCGCCTTTCGGCGCATATGGGTTTGCAGTTTTTACAACGTTATATGAAAGGGTGGCATGGTCCCACTGGGGAACAAATGTGTAATCCTTTACGGCCGCTTCATCTTCTTCATCAATTAAAGCATACCTTACTAAACTATTGGCTGCAACAGAATTCATGTTATCATTAAGTCTCTGTAATAATTCCTCGTCTACTATTTTGTATAAGTGAAAATTTTTTGTTTCTTCTTCAATAAAATATACGTTTAAAGTGTACTTATCTTCTTCCGGAACAATCATAATTTTATCGAAATTTTTAATTTTTGATAAAGCAGGTGATGTTTTATTCCCCGAAACTTCGCAAAAAAAGTCCATAGGCATATTAAAGGAATATTCCAGCATATAAAACCTGCTATTAACAAAATCCTTTATTTTTCTTTGCTCTGTTCCGCCATATTCTCCCTTTTTAAGGGCAAGCAAAATAATTTCGTTTCCGGCTGTGTTTTCATCTCTGTTATAAAAAACGTAAGTATCTTTTACATTAACCACATTTCGATAAGGTTTAATTATATGAGTAATTATTTGTTCATTAGACGTTTCATTTTTAACGAAATAAGACATAACAGCCGTGTAAAAATTACGGTTTGAAAATTTTTCAAACCAAAGCTGCCCTGTAAGATAAATAGCTGTTAGTATAAGAAAAATAATAACTAAATTTTTAAGCCTAGAAATATTACCCATTTACTCACCTGCCTGTTCCGCCTTTGAGAACCTTAAAATCATAGTTGTGCCTTTACCCGGCTCACTTGTAGCAAAAATACGCCCGTTGTGGGCTTCCATTATTTCTTTTGCAATTGAAAGACCAAGGCCTGTTCCGCCCATTGCCCGGCTTCTTGCTTTATCCACCCTGTAAAACCTTTCAAATATCCTGTGTATGTCCTCTTTGGGTATACCAATGCCGTTGTCTCTTATAAAAACACGAAAATATCTGTCTGTTTCTTCCATCCGTATTGATATTTCTGTGTTATCGTTGCTATATTTTATAGCGTTATTAATAATATTAGTAAATACTTGATTAATTCTTGGACCGTCGCCGTTTATCCAAAAATCTTTATTGCAGTCTTCAAAAATAATTTCTTGATTTTTCTTTTTCGCAATAACTACATTTTGTTTTATGCTCTGCTTTAAAATTTGGGTTATGTTTATACGCTTAAATTCTAAATGAAGCTGCTGATTATCAAAACGGGAAAGCTCCAGTAAATCCTGTGTAAGAAGAGTCATTCTGTCCGCTTCCTGCCCAATAACTGTTAAAAATTCTTTGGCTGTGCCTTCATCTGAAAGAGCGCCGTCAAGCAGCGTTTCCGTATAGCTTTTTATTGTGGTAAGAGGTGTCCTAATTTCGTGAGAAACGTTTGCCACAAATTCTTTTCTCATATTATCTAGCTTTTTAAGCCTTGTAATATCCTGCAAAACTATAACAAGCCCTTTAACCGCACCAAATTTATCTTTGTAACTTGTAAAGCTTATGCTTAAATATTTATCATTTACATTAATTTGAGTAGACGGTAAATCTTCATAAATTTCTTTCATGCTTTTAACATCACAGCCTAAAATGGTCATTACAGCATCAAAAGCAAGCTCATCTATTTTTTCGTTTAAAAAATCGTAGCTTGCGTTGTTTGCATGGATTAAAACGCCGTCGCTGTCGTATGCTAAAATGCCGTCAGTCATGTTATGCAAAATAACTTCCATTTTATTTTTTTCTGAAGCCATTGTGCTCATAAACTGGTTTAACTCTTCAGACATAAAGTTAAAGCTTTCTGTAAGCTGCCCTATTTCATCATTTGAATAAACAGGAATAAGCTGGTTTAAGTTACCAGCGGCAATTTCCTTTGCTTTTTTTGTTAAACTGATAATGGGAACAGTAAGAGTGTTCGTAAACAAAAACCCTAAAATGCCTGTAAGAACAAGAGCCATAACAATAGTAAGCAAAAATATTTTTGCAATCTCCAAAAGCCTGTCGTTCATGTCTTTAGTTTCCATACGGGTAAAAATTATATATTCCATGCCGTTTGACTCTTTTTTAACAGGCTCAGCATAGTTAAGCCATTCCTTATATTGCCCACCTATGTCTGCGTTTTTACCGAATGAGTATTTAGAAACACCGGCAATTGCAGAAATTATAGCAGAATTGCTAAATTGAGGCCTCGAAACTGTGTTTTCGTCCTCAATATATCCTGTATAGGCAATTGTTTTACCCTCTTTATTAAGAATATACCCAAGCTGTTTAGACGGATAATTTTTAAGCGCATCCTGAAAATTTTCTGGGCTAACGGTTTGAATAACGTTTTCATTAATATTTTTAGTAAAAAGCTTTAATGAATCTACAGATTTATTTGTTTCCTCAATTCTCATGCTGGCAAGCATAAACGTTCCGCTTACAAGCATAACAATAAAAACTAAAGCCAGATATATAATTACAAGCTTTAGCTTAATACTGCTAAAAACGAGTTTATCTACAGTAAAATTCTTCACGAAAACACGCCCTACAGATTAAAATAATAGCCAACGCCGCGTTTAGTTAATATATATTTTGGCTTGTCCGGGTTATCTTCAATTTTTGTGCGCAAACGTCTTATTGTAACGTCTACTGTACGCACATCCCCAAAATATTCGTAACCCCATACTTTTTCAAGAAGGGCTTCTCTTGAAAAAACTTGACCGTTTTGAGTTGCCAAAAACTTAATAAGCTCAAATTCACGCCTTGTAAGTTCAATAGAATCACCCCTTCTATAAACCTCGTAACGCCCAATGTCTATAGAAATATCACCAAACTGTAAAGATTTATCTTCAACAGGTTCCGGACCTGTTTCTCGCTTTCTTAAATTTGCTTTAACTCTAGCCATTAATTCACGCACACTGAACGGTTTTGTAACGTAGTCATCCGCTCCCAGCTCGAAGCCTAAAACAGTATCAATTTCCTCAGCTCTTGCTGTAAGCATAATAATGGGAGTTTGCATTTTTTCACGAATTTTTTTGCAAACTTCAAAGCCATCAAGTTTTGGCATCATAATATCCAATAAAATAAGCTCAGGGTTTTCAGAAAAGGCAAGCTCCAGCCCTTTTTGACCATCATAAGCTGTTATAACCTCGTATCCCTCTTTTTTCAAATTAAACACAAGTATATCGACAATATTTTTCTCATCGTCAACAACTAATATTTTTCTATTCATTAAATGTACCCCTTTTCAATATACTTTTTTATTATTATACTATATCTTTCAAAGATATTTTATAAGTAAAAAGCAAAAACGCTGTAATCGGCAATATTAAAAATACGTAAAACACCATTTTAATTCCAAAGAATTCTGCAATAACGCTTCCAATAGCATTGCCCAAAATTGCGGCAAGCCCTTCGCTTAACGCAAAAGCAATAGTAATTCCGCTTGATTTAAGAGTATCTTCTGTATTAAGCGTTAAAAACATTAATACCGACGGCAAGTAAAGCCCGTAGGAAATTGCTTGAAAAGCTTGAACGCATAAAAGCACTGTAAGGTTCGGCGCAAGCACGCTAGAAAGAACTCTTAAAATAACAAAGAAATAACAGACCGAAAGCAAAAACGAAAGCCTAAATTTTGATGCAATTTTTGAAAAGAAAAACATAAACGGCACTTCGCTGAAAGCGTAAACAAATATAGCAATACCCATATGTTGCGTATTTCCACCCATATTCGCAATCAATATGGGCTGAAACGTATAAATTGTTACAAGGCTCATACTTACAAGGGCCATACATATTACAACAATTCTGTAACGCCTGTTTCTAAACAGCCTTTTTATTGCTTCAATATATGAAACGTTTTCTCCCGTACTTTCTGCAATAGGAACGTTATAATTAAACAGCGAGGCAATAAAACATAAAGTTGCAATTACAGCGTGGATTGGAAAAAGACTTTCTATGCCTATTTTATCATATATACTGCCTAAAAACAGCCCTGTAAATGCATAAGACATAGAACCGACACTTTTTGCTGCTCCATAATTAAGAACATTTGTTTTGTAAGATATTTTCATGCCCCAGCTTTCTAAAACGCCGAATATGCTTTTTTCTGTTAAGCCTATAGCCGCTATTGAAAGGATGGCCAGAGGAACAACATGAACAGTGAATTTCAAAAAATATGAAATGGGGATTGTGATAAGCATGAAAAAACCAAAAATTTTCTTTATGGGAATTTTGTAATCGGAAAGATAGCCTAAAACAGGCGAGCTTATAATCGTTACAGTTGCCAAAACCATCATAGCTACACCGATTGTAGAATCTTTATATCCGCTTTTTCTTAAAAATAAAACTAGAAACCCAAAATATGCACAACTGCAACACCAATAAAAGCCTTGCAATATGGCATACAAAACATTGATTTTAATTTTTTCAATTTTGGGGAAATCCGTCATATTATACCTCGGCAAAAATTTCTAATACCTTTTGGTAAACAGCTTTGCCAAGGGCTAAATGCCCTTCCGGTTCAATATGTATTGCATCTATGGGGCTTGGGTCTGCAAATTCTGCTGCACTTAAAAAATGACAGCCAATTTCCTCCGCCGCTTTTTTATAATAATATTCAAACTTTTTAGATTCCGCCCCGCTTTGAGGGTTAAAACATTCACCAAAAGGACAGCATTCAAGATCTCCTGCTTCAATAGGAGAAACAAGCAACACTTCCGGGCTTTTGCCTTTTCTGCCGCATTCCGTTTTCATAACAATTTTGGCTAATAACTGTGCCCCTAATGAAATATCATACGCACTGAGAGAAAACCTTTTTTTAAGGTCGTTTGTTCCTAGCATAATAATAACCAAGTCCAGAGGTTTATGAGTATTAAGGCACGGAATTAAATATTCTTTCCCACTTTTATACTCTTCTATTTCATCTTCCCAAACAGTGGTTCTTCCGCTTAAACCCTCTTCAATTACATGGTAGTTTTCCCCAAGCATTTTTTGTAAAACACCAGTCCATCTTATATTATGAGGGAAACGTTCTGCCGTTTTGGCGCTATACCCCCATGTATTTGAATCGCCGTAGCACAAAATCTCTATCATTGCCAAACCTCCAAAAATGTAATATACTTTAAATAATTAAAAAAGGACTGTTTATATGGGTTTATTTATTGCTATAGATTTTAACCCTGGTGTTTATCGGCGAAACCCCTCCAAACAGACTGCCTTATATAAAACAGACAATGGATAATATAACTTCAAGTGCTTTTAACGTCACTTCATCTGGGTTGGGGCGTTTCAAACGCCAAACCGGCGATATCTGGTGGTTAGGCGTTAAAAGAAGCGAGGTTTTAAACGAAGTTTATGCTTTGTTAAGCCGTAATCTAATTAATTTTGGATTTATAAAAGCCTACAAGAATGACAGAGCTACTGTTGCTAAAAAGGCAAATACACATACCCAAAAACCTATTGTTAATGTTTCTCTGCTTTCATGAACAAAAACGGCTGGGCTTTCAATATCCGTTTCCCGTATTAAGGCGCTGTTTATTTCCTCTTCCATGTTTTTTCGCTTGTTATATGCTATAAAATATTTTAATAAAACAAAACCTATAGCCGAAGTAAACGCTGCAAACAAAGAAAGCTGCAATAAGTTATAAACCTGTTCGTTAAACGGCAGTTTTTCAAATAGTGTCTCAACGTTAACACCGCTTTTTAACTGTTCCGAATAAAATGTGTATGCAAAAAACGAAGAAGTGAAATTAATTAAAAAGTGTGAAACAACTGCTGCCCATATGCTTTTTGTATAATAAACAAAATATGCGAATAAATACCCTAGGAAAAAGGCATAAAAAAACTGTTCAAAATTTAAATGAAGAACACCGAACAAAATGCCGTTACAAAAAGCGGCTTTTCTTATGTTTACTGCTTTGTAATTGCTTAAAACAACCCCACGCATTATTAATTCCTCAAAAATCGCCGGGCATACGCAGCTTGCAAGCACAACTTGGTAAAACGGATATTTACTCATTTCAACAATCGCCATGCTAACATCTTCCCCAAAAATAAGGGACGAAGCAGAGCTAATTACTGCAACAAAAGGTATGGAAAACATCATTATTAAAAAAATAAGGACACAATTAGTAAAAGATAATCTTTTAAGGGGTATAACAACATTTATGGGTTGTTTTGTAAATATAAAATAAAAAACAACAGGCAAAAAAAGCCCTGCAACCTGCAAAAAAATAGTAAGGCTAATTTCGTTCGCCATTTTAATATTTAAATTTGTAATAAAACGGGTAAATGGCGGAAGCGCCACAAATGCAATCAAATAGGTAAATACCAACACAAACGCTACAAAATTGTTACCCCTTGACGGTTTTAACATATAAACAATTCCTTATAGTTTTTTCATTTGTACCTACGGAAGCATTTGTGCTTCCGTAGGTCTTTTTTCTATTAATCTTTCAAGCATTCCTCAAACAATTTGGCTAGTTTTGTTGCTTCTTCCTTTAAATAGTCTCTGTCTTGCCCTTCAAGCATTATTCTTATAACAGGTTCAGTACCAGACGGTCTAATTAAAACTCTGCCTTTTTTGGAAAGCTCCGCTTCAATTCTTTCAATTTCACTTTTAATTGTTTCATTTTCCATATATAATGCCTTTTTAGTATTGCCAACTTTTGCATTTACAAGAACCTGTGGTAAAACTTCCATTAAACTATTTAGTTCCGCCAAAGATTCATTTTTCTTTATCATTATTGAAACGACCTGTAAAGCTGTTAACATGCCGTCCCCGGTTGTATTGTGTTCTAAAAATATTACGTGCCCGGACTGTTCTCCCCCTAAAATATGCCCTTCCTCAAGCATTTTTTCAAGGACATAACGGTCTCCCACAGCAGTTTTTAATATATTTATATCATATTTTTCTCCCATTATAAATAAACCTAAGTTACTCATAATAGTTGCCACGAGAGTGTTGTTTTTAAGCCTTCCTTCGCCTTTTAAATAATTGGCGCATATTGACATTATTTGATCTCCGTCAACAAGGCAGCCCTTTTCGTCTACTAAAAGACATCTGTCGCCATCGCCGTCAAAGGCAATGCCAATATCCATTTTATTTTCTACAACGTATTTTTGCAATCCCTCAATGTGAGTTGAGCCGCAATCCTTATTAATATTTACTCCGTCTGGATTGTTGTTTAAAACAAACACTTCCGCTCCAAGCTTGTTAAAAACGTCCGGCGCAGATTTATATGTTGCGCCGTTTGCGCAGTCCAGAGCAATTTTCAAACCTTTGCAGGAAACTCCGGAAACTGTTTTTGCAAGAAACTCTTCATAATCGGACAAGGCTTCCGGGCAAAGAGTTTTGAAGCCGATTTTTTCTCCTGTTGGCTTAGGAAGCTTATCTAAGCCGTTTTCAATAATATCTTCAATTTCAAGCTCAATTTTATCTGCAAGCTTATATCCGTCCTGGTTAAAAAACTTTATGCCGTTATCAAAAAAAGGATTATGGGATGCAGAAATCATAACGCCTGCATCCAACTTATATTTACGCACTAAATATGCGATAGCAGGAGTCGGTAAAACGCCAGCCGCAATAACCTGTGCGCCTACAGAGCACATTCCAGCGCAAAGAGCGGCTTCCAGCATATCGCATGATAATCTTGTGTCCATTCCCACAATTATTTTAGGTGCGTGATTTGTCATTTTAGTAAGCACATAGGCCCCGGCTTTGCCTAAATTAAAGGCAAGCTCTGGGCTAAGCTCCTCATTTGCAAGCCCTCTAACACCGTCAGTGCCAAATAATTTCCCCATGATATTCCTCCAATACATTAATTTTGCTATTAAGGTGCTTAAAAAAATTACACAAGCAAAATAAGCTTTTATATAATAATCTAATAATTATTAAAACGTGCTATAAATAATTATCTTTGTTTTGCCGAAATATGTATTAAGTTGTTACTTAACATTACACCGACATTATAGCTTAACTTTACATATATTGCAAGAGACAAAAGCAAAGGCACACGTCCGTTTCATAAAACGACAATATGCACAAAACTATGTAGGGGTGGATTCCATATCCACCCGAGAAACCTCATATTTACATCCGTTTTTCGGGACGATATTGAATCGTCCCCTACATAAGATACCGCATCTTTATGCAAAAATATATTTATGAAACGGACGTGGCAAAGGCTAACCCTTTATCAGGTTAGCCTTTAGAGTCATTATTTGTTTTCTGTTTCCAAAACGGGAATCGTAACTTTTGCAGTTTGGTTAGGCTGTCCAGCTTGCCCCTTCATGTATTCATCGATAGCAGAGCTGTCGCCTTCTGAATAAATTAAAACTTCAAGTTTAGCTTTAAATCTGCCGGAAACTATCCAAAGGTCGTCCCCATTTTGAATAATATATGTTGAAGAATCAAGTTTTGTAAACCCATCTGGGTTAATTTTATTTGACAGAACATTTAATAAATCTTGCCCTAAAATAGAGTCTTCCTTTTTGGTTACTTTGTTTTCATTTTGATCTTTTTGTGCGGTTTGGTTTTGTTGTTGCTGTTCTTTTGCTAAGTCTTCTACTGGGAAATCCGCCATAATATTTCCGTCCGGCCCAATGTACATACCATAAGTTCCGTTTCCTACTTTAATTTCTTCTTGATTTACTGATTTTTTGTAGTCAGAAGTTGTTACATCTCCTGTTACATTAACGCCGTTAATTGCTATGTTGTCGCCAGTTTCTTTCATTGTGCTTTTTTGTGCATTAGAGTTTATAGTTGCAGAAGTTGGCGGCATCCCTTTTTTAACGCCGGCTTGTGAAGCCTGCGCGCAAACAGGCGCTGACATTGCAGAGATAATCATTGAAGCAGCAAGTAATTTTACAATTTTTCTTTTCATTCATTATCCTCCTAAAAATTATGTTAAGTTTCTGTGACAAAGTATATTATTGCTATAAAAGGATAAATCATACTGTTTAATATTTTCCAAAACTGTAAAAAACAAGAAGTAATGTATATAATTGTAGATTTATACAACTATTTGTGTTATAATATGCCCTGATAATTGTTTATTGCATATAAGGAGTGAATCCATACTCAATGTATAAAATTAAAATACTGATAATTGCCGCCGACAAAAACTTTCATTTATCAATTATCGAACATTTAAAAAACTATGATGTGTTTGAAATTATCGAAACTGCTTATAACGTTCCACGAGGGCTTGAAATTATTTACAATAACGAACTGGACATTTTGATTATGGATATTATGCTTCCTATATTTAACGGGCTTTTTGTTCTGGAATATTTACAAACCATAGATAAAAGACCTGCATGTATTGTTTTTTCTTCATTAATAGATGAGAGCCTAAAAAAACGAGTATTGGATTTAGGCGCAAACTACTTCTTATATCATCCTCTTCATACCCACAACTTATTTAAATACATCATTAGTTGCATTAATAATAAAAATATAAATATCAGCCTCATTACACAAGACAAGATTACACAATCGGAATCTTATGCTTCTTTTATATTAAAAAATATTGGCATACAGAGCAGTGTAAAGGGCTACTATTATTTAAAATCAGCAATTATCCTTTGCATTGAGGACAAAGAGAGGATGGAGTCAATAACTAAAACTTTATACCCCTACATAGCCAAAATGTATGATACAACGTCTTGTAACGTTGAAAGATCTATTCGCTACGCAATTAAGATTTCAATTAAATCTGCTTCTTTTACTATTATAAAAGAAAATTTTTTTGAAAACAAAAGCAAAGTTACAAGCGGACAGATAATTAAATTTCTTGTGGAGCAGTATCATATGTTATACAGAACAGAAAATCAATAAAAATTAGCAAGATTTAACGTGAGTTCGACGAAGTCGAAAAGCTGTTTGCTGCAAATTGTGGAAATATAATCAAAGCAGATGGATTTCTCCGTCTGCTTAATAAAATACTATATAGTGTTTTACTGTCTATTGGTTGACTTTTCCCCTTTCTCCTCCTCACTTTCAATACGGCTAATAATCGAAGGAACAAGACGTTCACTAAACCCAGCAATAAAACAAAGCAATATTATAGCTATCTCATGCTGTTCACTAGCTTTAAATGTAGAAAAAATTAGGTTTAAATTAAAAAGCTGAACTATTATGTATGCAGAAATAATACTGGCGACGAATCGTGATATAATTTCTAACCCATTAAGAAATTTCCCGGCCTCGCAATCATAGTCTATTTTTCCGGATTTATAAATAATTGAAAACAACGCCCCTATGCACCCAAAAGCCAAGTATGTATTCCATTTGCTAATAACAAATCCAAAAATTATTATCATGGAGACAGCAAAAGAACCAATTAACTGCCATTTACGTGAAATTTCATAATTCCTTTTAAGTAAATAATTCCGTGCCGCTTCGGAAGTTTCTTTAGCCAAATCATAACATTCATCTAAAGCATACACCCAAGATTCTCCAAGCAATCGGATAAACTCTATTCTTTTCTTCTTATCAAGATAACTTACTGTGGGCGAATGTTGCAGCATTTCAACAGAATTTAGTAAACATTTTTGATCGCTATCAGGTCCGGAATGCAAATTGTCATATGCATTTGTAGTTTGCCAGTCTAATTCCAAATCTTTATCTACAAATACAATATAACTATCTTTATCAAATCTTATTAAAATTTCAATGTTGTCAGGAGAAATATCAGTAAATTCAGAGTCGGCCAACATAACTTCGTATTCTTTTTTTAAAATTTTTTTTCTATCTTTAAATTTACTATCCACAAAAACCCCCTCCTCTATACAAATTTTACCATATTTATTTCTACATTTCCACATTTTTAACAAAAAAATAGCAATACCACCTGTAGGTGATACTGCCATTATTAATATTATTTCAAACGTCCACGGTTATCGTGGTCTTTATCATATTGAATGTTATCTGTGCCGCTGTAAGAAAGAGGATTTCTGAAAGCTAAAGGATTAATTCCGCAAGGATATTTTGCTTTAAGCTCTTCAATAAATTCACAGTAATGCCCAACCACTTTGTTAACAAGAAGTTCGCCTTTTTCAAGAGAAGCATTTGTAGGGTCGCCGATAACGCCGTTTAAAACGTCGTCTCTTTCAGGAAGCGCAAATGTGCCTTCAAAGTGATACATCATGCCGGGTTCTGCGTGTTGGCCGGGAGCGATTTTCCATTTAGGGTCAACAAGCGGTAGCCCTCCACCTGCTTCTGCAAGATCCATGTTAACGTGCTGTGGATAGAGATAAAGAGCAACGGAAGTTTCAGCTTCGTCAGCGTGCCACATATAATCTTTTAATACATCTTTGTTGTCTCTTAAGAAGTCGTACCAAGTTGAAGAAACTGTAAAATATCCTTCAATACCAAGCTTATGTACTGCAACGATTGTGGAAGAAACTTGACCATGTGCAGAAAGAATAAGAAATTTATTAAAGCCTGCAACAGCCGCACCTCTTATAATATCTTCAAGAAGAGCGATATGTGTTTCAAATTTCAAAGGAATAGTGCCTGGCATTCCCCAGTGATGATGAGGGTGTGAGCCGTACATTGGGCATGGCAACAACATTGCGCCGGATTTTTCTGCAACTTTTTCAGCAATACCAATAGCGTTAAAACTATCAGAACCGCATGGGCAGTGAGGTCCGTGCTGTTCAATAGCACCAATTGGTAAAATTGCAACGTCGCACACATTTTTTGCATATTCCATGTTTACAACGCCTGAATTTTCGTGAAACCAGATAGAATCTCTTTGGTTAAGCTTAAATTTAGTCTGTTTCATTAAAACAGTTCCTCCTATATTAAAAATTTAATGGATAGTTTTGATATTTTTTAATTGTTTCAAACATTCGCTTTAAGTTTTCCGGCGGAATGTCTCTGTTAATATTGTGGCACGTGGCGATTATAAAGCCGCCGTTTGTCCCAAGGTCTTTAATTCTGCGTTTAACTTCCTCTTCAATTTGCTCCGGTGTAGAATTAATTAAAATATTTTGCACGTCCATTGAACCGTGGAAGCCGATTTTTGTGCCGTATTTGTCATTTAGCGCTTTTGTGTCGGAAAGCTCTATAACAGACGTTTGCACCGGGTTTAAAATATCTACGCCGATTTCTATTAAATCCTCAATAAGCGGCAAAACTGAGCCGTCGGAATGGAAAGAAATTTTAATATGTGGCGCAAGATTTTTAATATGCTTAATAAGCTTTTTGGTATATGGCTTAATAAACTCTCTGAAATGGTCTAAACTCATAAGCATACTGTTTTGAGAGCCTAAGTCGTCTGTTAAATACAACATTTGCCCATATTTACCCACTTCATTTAAATAAAGAGTATACATTTCCATATAAATATCCGTAACTTTTGACAAAAGTTTATGGGCACCCTCTGGGTCTAAAACTAAATCCATAAACAGCATGTCATAACCTCTTAATTCAAGGCTTGTTTGTAAAATGCCGCCTTTTATGCCGTCCAGCCCAATTATGTAATCCGTGTTGTTTTGCAAATATTCCGCCTGTTCTTTAAGCCCCTCAACCAAATATGGGTCTTTAGGGTCTGGCCAGTTCCAAGAATCAACGGCTTCGCTTAAATCTTCCGCATCTCTAAGGGGGGATTTTTCAAGATGATAATAATCTCCGCTTGCCGTTGCAAAAGTTGAGCCGAAAGTGTTTGTATAACTTTTTTCGTTAATTTCTTTAACGTTAGTCCATTTTGGAACAACCCACCTAAAATCCACACCCCAGGCTTCCAGCAAGTCTTCATCGCTTACAACGCACTGAGACATTCTATCTAAAATTCTTTCCTCTGTAACCGGAGGAAGCCCCATAACCTCTCTAATAGCAGGGTACGCCCATTTATGAGTAGATGTAACTTGCTTGCCTTGGTCCACCAATACTTTGCCAACTTCTTTAAAATTCATTACTTCATTAAATATTTCTCGCCTTGTCAAGTTTGCACCTCCTGTTTCCACATCAGTTTCATAAACCAAAATATGCGAAAATGCCATTGCCAATACGTAGGGAACGACCCCCGTGTCGTTCCGAAAATACCATGGGCAATACGTAGGGGACGGCGTCCTCGACGTCCCGTTATTCCTTGCAACAAGGGACTTCGGGCCGTCGGGGACGCCAGCCCCTACAA
>CAZJGG010000053.1:0-21347 GCA_964545475.1 uncultured Eubacteriales bacterium
AAAACATAGGATGTGGAGGAATTAAAATGGGTTATTTAGGAATCGACCTTGGAACAACGAACTCCGTTGCGGTTATTTATAATGATAAAACGGATTTTACAGACGTTGTGCAAATAGACGGAAACGACGAAATTCTGCCTTCGGTTGTGAGCTTTTTGCCGGAGGGTGTTGTTGTGGGGCAGGAAGCGAAATCGGGAGCAATAATTTACCCCGAAAACACGGTTATTTCGGTTAAGAGAATGATGGGGGAAACAGAAAAAGTAAATATTGGAGAATATGAAAAATCCCCAGAGGAAATAAGCGCGGAAATTTTAAGAAAGTTAAAGCATTCCGCAGAGGAACAAGCTAATGAGACATTTAACGAGGTTGTAATAACCCACCCGGCATATTTTAACGACAGGCAAATTTACGCAACAAAGCAAGCCGGGTTAATGGCAGGGTTTAAAAACGTATTTTTGCTTTCAGAGCCTTTGGCGGCTGCCATAGAATATGGATACAAACAAGGGTATGCCCAAACACTTTTAGTTTACGACTTAGGCGGCGGAACTTTTGACGCTTGCGTGTTAAAAGTATCTCAAGACGAAGCAGGGCAGGAAGTCTTTCAGGAATTATCAGACGTAGGGGACATGAATTTAGGTGGAGATGACTTTGATTCCGAGCTTATCCGCTTTATGAAAGAAAAATTCAAGGAAGAAAATAATATAGACTTGGATTCCCTTGATAACGCCGAGCGCAAAAGGGTTTTACAAAAGCTTAAACAGGAAGCAGAGCAAACAAAGAAAAAGCTTTCCGGCGCAAACAAAGTGCCTGTAAGAATTCACCCTCTTACAATAATTGACGGTGTTCCTAAAAACTTAACTTTTGAGCTTACAAGAGAAGATTTTGAGGCAATGATTCGCAAATATATAGACAGAAGCCGGGATATTATTGAAGAAGCTTTAAAACGGGCAAATAAAGAAGCAGACGAAATTTCTAAAGTTATTTTAGTAGGTGGTTCTACACTTATTCCAATGGTTAGAAGAATGGTTGCAGGGTATGTTAAAGAGCCTTACAGAGCCACAGACCCGGCTAAATCCGTTGCAATGGGAGCGGCGATATATAATTATTTAATCCACTTGCCTAACAGAAACGTTAAAGTAGGGCAGATTACAAGGCAAATATTTGGAACGGAAGCGGTTACAAACGTTGCAACAATGGAAAAAAACCTAATTCCCATTATACCAATGGGAAGCCCTATTCCAAGCCGTGTATCTGACAGTAACTTTGCCTCAATGTCCGGCGCTTCTATGGTTAACGTTGATGTTTTCCAATGGGAAGCAGGCCACGAAGACAGCAAAAAATATATAGGCAGCGTGCTTTTTTCCGGCTTAGAGGGAACGACTCAAATTGAAATTACCTATGCCATAGACGAGAACAATCTTTTTGAGGTTTATGTAAAGGATTTATCCACCGGAAGAGCACAAAGGGCAGAATTTGACAGAACAAAAGCAACCGCACCTCCGGCAAGGGAAGTTCGTAAAGGCATAATGGCAGATAATATTAACGTTGTATTTTTAATTGACACAACCGGCTCAATGGACACATATATTAACGGGGTAAAAGATAGAGCTATTGAGTTTTCTAATATAATTCGCTCAAAAGGCATACAATTTAAGTTGGGGTTAATTGGCTTTGGTGATTTGCTTGAAAAAGAGAAACCAAGCGTTTATAATTTTACCGATGATGTGGAGAGATTCCAAAGACAGGTTAAAAATATTCCGAGAACTTATGGCGGCGATATTCCGGAATCTTCACTTGATGCTCTTGAAACAGGTGTAGAGCTTTTAAATTCGTCTAAAATTGACGCTGGAACAAAAAATATTTTTATTTTAATTACCGATGCACCGCCACACGTTCCAACTTTCAGCGGAAAATCTGTTGCAAACATTTGCGATATGCTTAACGAAAAAGGCGTTGTAACATACGTTGCCGCAAGGAAAGACCGTGAAAGCATTGAAGCGTATGACCCTGTTACAAAGCCGAACGGCAAATATTATGACTTAAACGATAAATTTACAGATATTTTAGACTCTATTGCTATGAGCATAACAGAATTAATAAGGCTTTAAGAAAGCAGGCGGCATTATGGCGGACGAAATATTTTTATGCATTTCCCAGCAGGAAAATAATATACCCTATAGATTTAAGCTTACAGGCATAAGCGTTTATTCAGTTGAAGAAGCGGCTTACCATTGCTTTCATTACTGGAAGCAGTCTATAGACGAATTTTGTTCGCCGGATTTTTTAAGCTGGGTAAAGGATGCCGTGGGGCTTCCTTTTCTGGCTTCCAAAATTATGGCTACAGAACGGATTAAAAGCCCGAAAGATAGGCTTATCGCCTTTTTTAGCTTAATAGATTATTTTGATGAAATTCAAATAACCGCTTTAAAAACCCAGTTAACAGAATGGGAAAAAAGGCTGGAATGGGAACGGCTTAAAGACCAAGCAGACTATTTATACAAAAAGGGCGAATTAAACAGGGCAATATTTTATTATAGAAAGGCAATGGAAAAGGAAGTTAATATAAAACTTTTAAATAATTTAGGAATAACCTGCATTGCAGCCGGGCTTTTTGAGGAAGGCGTTTCTAACCTTGAAAAGGCCTATGAGATTGAGCCTAATAATTTGAAAATATTGCTCCATCTTGCAGAGGGGTATATTTATTGCCACAACTTTGAAAAAGCCATTAGAATGCTTAATGCCGCAGAGGAAATTGATGCTGAAAACCCGGATATTCTGTTTTTACATGGCGTTCTAAACTATCAAGCGGCTAACATACGTTATTCTATAGACTATTTCGAGAGGGCAATTGCCATAAAGCCGGATTCTTACTACATTTATAGGCTGACAGAAGTTTATACTGCTTTAAGGCAGTTTGATAAAGGAATTGAATGTATTAACAGAGTTAGAGAAAAAGATAAAGAATATTTCTTAACCCTTGCAACTCTCCATGTTAGCGCAGGAAACATTCCGGCAGCAATAAAAGATATTGAACGGGCGCTTTTAAGCTTTAAAGGAGATGTTCAGCTTTGGACTAGGCTTGCATATTACTACAGGCTGGATTATGACTTGCAAAAGGCTTATAGCGCCATTGTAAAAGCCCTTTCCATTGAGGCTGATAACGAACATGCTCTTTTGGAACACGCCAGAATTAAAAAGGCAATGGGTAAAACCAAGGAGTATCAAGGTGTTTTAAACCGTTTGCTTACAGGGTTTAAGGAGAAAATCAGGGAAACTGCAGGATTATAGTAGTTATAGTAGCATTGAAAGGACGTGCTAAAGTTGATTTTTTGTCAGAAATGCTCAAGGATACTGGACGAAGATGTAAAGTTCTGCCCTTACTGCGGAAGCAGGGACGAAAGCTTTTCAGAAGCAAATAATGAAAAGACAGTTATAGAAGCGACAGCCAGTGAGAACGAACTAGACAATATATTTGATAATAATAAGCAAGAAAAAGCTGTAGAACACAATTTTGAAGTACTTGACACAGCACCTGTAGAAAATAGTAAGAGTGAACATAGAAGTTTTGAATCTAAATATGAATATAGCGCTAAAAAAAGTTATGAAGAAGTTAAACCTGCAAAAGAACCAACTTCACTTGTTATAAAAGTAATATTGTTTTTAGTAACATTAATATTTATGCCAGTTGGGTTTGTTGTTGGGATAATATTTTTAACAAGGGATAATAAAGCTGATAAAACATTTGGTATTGCTCTTTTGGTGTTCTCTATTATAGTTTTGATTGGCGCTTGCGGTGGATGCGCTGTGTTTGCAAATTATGCTTACATGTTTAGTTGATGTTTTAACGGGGCTTATATGTCATAAGCTTTCGGAACGCTCGTTGTTTATAGACGGTAATTTTTTGCCACTTTGCGCCAGGTGCACGGGGATTTACATAGGTGTATTTTTATCGTTTCTATTTATTTATATAAAAGGGCGGTTTTCGAGCCTAAAGCCTTTTTCAATAAGCTGTACTGTTTATGCCGTCTTTTTGCTACCAATGCTTTGGGACGGCTATTCTTCGTATCTTAACTTTAGAGAGACTAGCAATTTTATAAGGCTTTTAACAGGAACGGCATTAGGCGCAACTATCCCTGCTATTTACCTTATAACGTATCACTTTTCAATAAACGGGCAAAATAACAATGTTATTTTAAGTTTAAAGGAATATTTTCTATTCGTTTTATTGTCGGAATTTTTCGCCCTGCTTATTTATTATGGGATAATAAATAATTATGTGTTTATAAGTGTGATTATTTATTTAGGTATTATAACTGGGGTTATTGCTATGATTTGTCTAGTTTTTAAACGTGGAAAGGAAATTCTTGACAAAAATAATAAAACAGTTTAACATTAAGAAGTTACATTGTTTTTCTCTATATATTTGGAGGTTGATTATTTATTGTTAGGTAGCATAGGGATTTTGTTCCTGCTTATTTTACTTAACGGCATTTTTGCGGCATCGGAAATTGCTATTGTTTCCGTAAACAAAAGCAAAGTAAAACAAAGTGCGGAACAGGGGGATAAAAAAGCTATTCTGCTTTTAAGAGCTATTGAAGAGCCAAGCAAGATTTTAGCTACCGTGCAAATTGGGGTTTCTTTTATTGGCTTGTTTTCGGGTGCCTATGCGGCGGATACGTTTGCAAAACCAATTGTGGAATTGTTAATCGGCTTAAACGTACCTATTGCGGCGCAAATTTTAAAGCCAATAATATTTTTGTTTATAGCAATTATTTTTTCATATTTTATTCTTGTTTTAGGAGAGCTTGTGCCAAAGCAGGTTGCGATTAAAAAAGCAATACCTCTTGCACTTGGGTTCATATCTTTTTTAAACGCTTTTTCGGCGTTGGTCCATCCATTTGTTAAAATTTTATCAGCATCTACAGACTTTATTTTGAAATTACTTGGGTTTGGGTCTGATAAGGATGACAAAGATGAAGACGACTTTACAAAGGAAGAAATAAGGCTTTTGGTAGAATCTGGGAGCGAGCAAGGCTCTATTGACGAATCTGAGCATGATATGATTAATAATATTTTCGAGTTTGACACTAAAAGCGCAGAGGACGTTTGTATACACAGAGTAGATGTTGTTGCGCTTCCTATAGACGCTGAAATAGGCGAGGTTATAGAAATACTTACAGACCAAACATATTCCAGAATTCCTGTTTATGATGACACAATTGATGACATTTTAGGCGTTTTGCACGTTAAGGATGTTATGAAGTTTATGCTTACAAACGGGGACTTAAAGGAGTTTAATTTAAAGGATTATTTGCGTGAGCCTTATTTTGTGCCGTTTTCTAAAAAAACAGACGAGCTTTTTAAGGAAATGCAGAAATTGCGTGTTCATATGGCGGTAGTCATTGACGAATATGGCGGAACTCTTGGTATTATTACAATGGAGGACTTAGTCGAAGAAATTATGGGTAATATTTTCGATGAGCATGATGCCATTGAACAGCCGGAAATTGAAAAAATAGACGAAAACACGTATAGTATTCAAGGCACTACGGATTTGGAAAACGTGGCGGACTTTTTTGAGGTTGCGCTTCCAATTGAAGATTACGACACAATCGGCGGTTTTATAATAGGGCAGATTGGGCATATACCAGCAGAGAATGAAAAGCCGGAAATTGAATTTAATGGTCTTTTATTTAAAGTTGAAAGCGTTTTTGAAAAACGTGTGCAGTCAATAATTGTCGTTAAGCTGTAAAAGGGAAATTATATTTTTTACGAGTATAAAAAATTCAGGGCTTTTAAGCCCTGTTTTCGTATAAACCATTTGCAAAGGAGTTTTTATGTTTTTATTAGCCATAATTTTTATAGCTGTTTTAGTTGGAATAGACCAGTATACAAAGCTTTTAGCTGTTTCTAATTTAAACTATTCAGACAATATAGTTTTAATAAAAGGGTTTTTAGGTCTTACTCTCACAGAAAACAGAGGAGCGGCATTTGGCATTTTTCAAGGGGCGAGATGGTCTTTTGTTGTGCTCACAGCTATTGTGCTTATAACGATTTGTGTTTATTATGTTAAGCTTCCCAAATCTAAAGTCAACACGTGGGTGAAATTTTCACTGATTCTTATAACTTCGGGAGCAATCGGGAATTTTATTGACAGGCTTTTAAACGGCTATGTTATAGACTTTTTGCAGTTTTTGTTCATTAATTTTCCCATATTTAACATGGCAGATGTTTTCGTTGTTTCCGGCACTGTTTTATTATCGTTTTTATTAATATTTTTTGTTAAGGACGAGAAAAAAGAGGCGGTTGAATAGTGGACTATACTTTTTTTAACGAGGACAATACTTATACAGGAATTAGAATTGATGTATTTCTATCTGAAAATATTGAAAATGCATCAAGAAGCGCCGCACAAAAACTGATTGAAAGCGGACAAGCTCTTGTTAACGGCAAAAGTGTTAATAAAAATTATAAAATTAGGGAAAACGACGAGATTACGGTTTTTTACCAACCCCCACAGGAATTAGATGTTTTGCCGCAAAAAATAAAGCTTGACATACTTTATGAAGACAGCGAGCTTATTGTTATAAACAAGCCTAAAGGTATGGTTGTACACCCGGCAAACGGTCATTACGACCATACTCTTGTAAACGGGCTTTTATACCATTGTAAAGGCTCTCTTTCCGGTATAAACGGCGTTATGCGCCCGGGTATTGTTCATAGAATTGATAAAGATACATCGGGGGTTTTGGTAGTTGCTAAAACTGATAATGCCCATCAAAAACTATCGGAGCAGTTTTCTGACCATTCAATTAAAAGAGCCTACTTAGCCGTTGTTAACGGCAATATAAAAGAAGATAAAATTACTGTAAATAAGCCAATTTCACGCCATACGGCGGACAGGCTTAAAATGGCGGTTAACGAAAACGGCAAGAGGGCGGTCACTCATATAAACGTTATTAAGCGCTTTGGCGCATATACATTAATTGAGGCAAGGCTGGAAACGGGAAGAACTCACCAAATACGCGTACATATGGCGCATATTAAACATCCGCTTTTAGGGGATTCTGTTTACGGACACAAAAATAACAAATTTACAAATTTGGGGCAAATACTTCATGCAAAAAAGCTAGGGTTCATTCATCCTCTAACAAATCAATATATGGAGTTTGTAAGCTCTTTGCCGGATTATTTTGAAAAAGTAATTAATTGGTGTGAATTGCAATAATGACATAGTTTTTATTAATGAGGTGGGAAATTTGGGTTTATTAGGAAAAGATATTATAAGCTTGCGCAGCCTTGATGCAAAAGAGATTTTGTATATTTTAGAAACAGCGGAAACAATGAAACACGTGTTGAACCAGAAAAATAAAAAAGCCCCCCATTTGCTTGGGAAATCGGTTATATTAATATTTTATGAAAAATCCTCAAGAATTAAGCTCACATTTCAATTGGCGTCTCAATATTTAAGCGCCGCCTTTGTTGATATGTCTGTTTCATTAGGCCTTGAAAACGAGGGAAACCTAATGGATACAGGACATAATATTGAGCAAATGGGCGGGGATTTTATTATTATAAGGCATCCTATGTCTGGCACGGCAAAGCTTTTGGCAGAAAACGTTGGGGCAAGTGTTATAAACGCTGGGGACGGTCTGCACGAAGAGCCCAGTCAGTCGCTTATAGAGCTTCTTACTATAAAAAACCAGAAAAAAGAATTTAAAGGGTTAAACGTAGCAATTATAGGAGATGTTGGGTACAACAGAGTTGCAAAGTCCAATATTTTCGGTCTTGTTAAGCTTGGGGCAAATGTTTCCGTGGCAGCACCACCAACCCTTATTCCGCTGGAACTTCACGAGTTTGGTGTTTCCGTTTACCACGATATTTTTAAGGCGACAAAGGGAGCGGATGTTATTATGGTTTTGCCAACTCCTCAAAAAAGGATGAACGAAAATTCTCTTCCGTCCTTAAACGAATATAAAGACTTTTTTAAGGTGGACGAACATGTGTTGGACAACGCTCATAAAGACGTAATAATTATGCATCCCGGTTCTATTAACCGGGGCATTGAAATTTCCTCGGGAATATTAGACTCTAAAAGCTGTATTATGGATGACCAAATTTCTAACGGGGTTGCTGTTCAAATGGCGCTCTTGTACTTATTGTCTTTAAAGTAATTGAGGTGGAATATGAAGCTATTAATTAAAAATGCATGTGTTGTAAATTACGATGAAGAACCGTGCATAAGGGATATTTATATAGAAAACGGTGTTATCTGCGAAATTTCTGAAAATTTAGATAAAGAGCTTGTTGTTTCAATTGATGCCCAGGGTAATTACGCAATCCCCGGTCTTTTTGATATGTTTTGTCAAATTGGAGAGCCGGGGAACGAACATAGAGAGGATATAATTTCCGCTTCAAAAAGTGCGGCTAGGGGCGGATTTACCTCTATATCTTGCCTGCCGCTAACAAACCCGGTTATTGATAATAAAACTGTAGTAGACTACTTAAATTTAAAAAGCAAAGCTGTTTCACTAGTTAATATATATCCCTACGGAAGCATGACAAAGGGCTGCAAAGGCGAAGAGCTTTCTGAAATTGGGCAAATGGTTCGGGCTGGGGTAGTTGCTGTTTCTGACGGCGGAAAAAGCATTGAAGATGCTTATTTAATGCGTAAAATTTTAGTATATTGCAGTATGTTTAACATTCCTGTTATTACAATGTGTGATGTTAAAAGCATGACAGAGCAGGGAGCAATGAACAGAGGAAAAATTTCCACCCAAATAGGTATTACAGGCATTCCCAGAGAAGCAGAGGAAATTACCGCTTCCAGAAACATAATATTAACTAAATACTCTAAATCTAAACTGCATATAACCCACGTAAGTACAAGGGGAACAACAGATATTATAAACAATGCAAAAAAAGAGGGAGTTAAAGTTACGGCAGACACTTCTCCCCATTATTTTTGCCTTTCTGAAGAAATCGTGGAGTCGTATAATACTCTTGCAAAAGTTAGACCGCCTTTGCGTACTAAGGATGATATTGAACGGATAAAACAAGGGCTTGTAGACGGAACAATAGACGTTATATGCTCCGGACATACGCCGGAAACAATAACAAGCAAAATGTGTGAATTTGATAAGGCTGCTTACGGTATTTCCGCTTTGGAAACAGCGTTTTGTGCCAGTTATACAGAGCTTGTTAAAAATAATATTTTAACATTACCTCAGCTTGTTGAAAAAATGTCTAAAAAGCCGGCAGACATTTTAAATATAGAAAATAAAGGGGAAATACGAGTTGGTTTTGATGCGGATATTGTAATTTTCAGCGATAAAAAACCTTTTACAATAAGAGCTAAAGAATTTGCATCAAAAGCAAAATTTTCGCCTTTTGACGGCATGAAAATGTTTGGTGAGGTTTTATATACAATTGTAAACGGTAAGGTTGTTTATTTAAAATAATGTTATACTCCTTAACCACATAAAATAGCACTGCCTTGCGGCGAATTTTATAGCTATTTGCAAAAGCATAAACAGCTATGTTCGTGGAAACAGCGGTGAAACGTTTGCTGTTTCCACTCCACACCTGTTAATGTTTTGTCAAATTGCTCTATTTGTGGACTACGTCATCAACTTCTTGTGTGCCGCTAGCACACGGCGTCGTCTCTTCCTTGCCACAAGCAAAATTTGCTCGCAACTCAGTACTGTTTTATATGGTTAAGAAGTATAACTCGGATATAATTGTAAAAGTTTTTAATATATGATACGATATAAATATAGTATTATAGTATTTTTTCGGTTAAAGGGAGGCTTAATATGCTGTTTGAGACAAAAAATTTCGGTGAAATTGAATTTGATGAAGATAAAGTAATAACATTTAACGAGGGTTTGCCCGGGTTTGATTATTGTAAAAGATTTTTGCTTATTAACGAAGAGAAAGACGAAAAAACTGAAAAAGACGAGCCTTTTAAGTGGTTGCAATCTGTAGACGACGGCGACGTTGCTTTTGTGCTTATGGATGTTTTTGCCGTTATGCCGGATTACGACCCTTTAATTAACTCCGAAGAGATTGAGGATTTAGGCGAATATAAACCGGAGGACTTAATTGTTTACAACATTACGGTTATTCCTGAAGAAGTGGAGAAGTTAAGCGTAAATTTAAAAGCTCCGGTTGTTATAAATTCCGCAACAAAACTTGGTAAGCAGGTTATTGCTAATAATGAGGAATATCCTATTCGTTACCACATTTTTGAAGAGCTTAAAAAAATAAGGTAGGTGTTTAGATGCTCGCGTTAACACGCAAAAAAGGCGAATCAATTATAATCGGAGATAATGTTGAGGTTTTGGTTATATCAATTCAAGGTGAGCAAGTTAAGCTTGGCATTGTTGCGCCAAAAACCATTTCCGTTCACAGAAAAGAGATTTATGACCAAATAAAGCTTGAAAATGAAGAAGCGGTAAAAAATACCGTTGTATCCATAAAAGATATATTAAAATAGGTGAATAAAATGACATATGAGGGAAATATATTTAGACCTCCCAGCGAGGCTTACAGCTTATTAATTCAAGTTACTATTGGCTGTTCTCATAATAAATGCACATTTTGCAGTATGTATAAAGACAAAAAGTTTAAAATCCGCCGTTTAGAGGATATAAAGGCGGATTTGGAAGAATGCGCAAGAAAATATCAAAAATACGACCGAATATTTTTGTGTGATGGAAACGCCCTTATTATGAAAACAGAGGATTTAGTTCAAATTCTTAAATGGATAAAAGAGTTATTTCCTAACGTTGAAAGAATCGGCGCTTATGCCCAGCCTAAAGACATTTTGCTTAAAACAACGGAAGAATTAAAAACCCTTTACGATTTGGGGTTAAAAATATTATATGTAGGGCTTGAATCCGGCAGTGATGAAGTTCTTAACCTTGTTGAAAAAGGCGTTACTAAAGAGCAAATGATTGAGTGCGCAAAAATATTGAAACCCTCCGGCATAAAATCCAGTATAATGGTAATAACAGGGCTTGGGGGGCAGGAGCATTGGCAGTCTCACGCTTATGAAACTGCGGAAGTTTTAAACCAAATGCAGCCGGATTATTTAGGGCTTTTGGCGCTTATGGTAGAGCGGAATACAAAGCTTTATGACGATATTAAAAACGGAAGCTTTAAACTTTTAACACCTAAGCAGATTGTTGTTGAAATGAAAGAAATGGTAAAAGGGCTAGAGCTTAACAACTGCTTGTTTTCAAGCATACACGCCTCAAATTATATAAATTTAAGAGGCGTTTTGCCGGGGGATAAGCAAAGGCTTTTAAGCGAGCTTGATTTTTATTTGGAAAACGAAAGGTATTACAAGCCGGAGGGCGCAAGACTGCTGTAGCAATTTGAATCAAAAAATTCCTATACAAGGGGAGATAAATGTGTTTTTTATTGATGGTCATAACGATACAATTATTGAGATTGAAAGAAGCAAACAGCCTTTTTATTCAAGCGAAGGGCACATAAGCATAGAAAAGCTTTTAAATTACGAAAGCCCTGCACTTTTTTTTGCTGTTTATTTGAACAATCAGAGAGTTGAAAATGCCTATGAAAGTGCCATGAATTTGATTAAATATTTTAAAGCGGAAGTTGAAGCAAACAGCAAATACATAGCTCATGCAACAAATTATAATCAGTTAATGGAAAATAGAAAAAACAATAAAATAAGCGCATTTCTTGCCCTTGAGGGGGGAGAGCCGCTAGAGGGAAACATAGATAAGCTTTATGAATTTTATGACCTTGGAATAAGGCTTGTTACCCTTACTTGGAGCAGGCGGAATGCTCTAGGCGCAGGGGTTAACACAGAAGGCGACCAAGGGCTTACAGATTTTGGCAAACAGGTTGTTAAAGAAATGAATAAGCTTGGAATGATTGTAGACATTTCTCATTTATCCGAGAAAGGTTTTTGGGATGTTTATGATATAGCGGAAAGACCATTTATTGCTTCACACTCTAACTGTTTGAAGGTGTGCTCATCTCCAAGAAATTTAACTCATGATCAAATTAAAGCTTTAGCCGAAAAGAAGGGGCTTATGTCTTTATGTTTCTACAGCCAGTTTTTAAACGGAACAGACAGTTCAACAATTGACGATGTTTTAAGGCATGTAGACCATGTATTGAATATTGCCGGGGACGATTTTATAGGGCTTGGAAGCGATTTTGACGGGGCGGAGGACATGTGTATTGATGTTCCAAATGTTACAGGGTACAAAAAGCTTTATGATTCGCTTTTAAAAGGTTACGGTCAAACCGTTGCTGATAAGATATTTTATGAAAATTACTTGAAAATCATCAAAGAAGGACTGTGATAAAATGGAATTATCTTTAAGAGCCTGTAAAGTTAGGGAATCCTCCACTCTTGCAATTTCCGCAAGGGCTAAAGCTTTAAAGCAAAGCGGAGTTGATATAATCAGCTTTACAGCAGGCGAACCGGATTTTAATACCCCTGAGCATATTAATAATGCCGCTGTAAAAGCTATGCAAGAGGGGTTTACAAAATATACACAGGTTTCCGGCATTGAGGAGCTTAAAAAGGCAATTTGCAAAAAGCTTAAAGATGACAACTCTCTTGATTACGAGCCAAGCCAAATTATTGTGTCTACCGGGGCTAAACAATGTATTTTTAATACTTTTTGTGCAATTTTAAACGATGGGGACGAAGTTTTAATTCCTGCTCCTCATTGGAACAGTTACTGCGAAATTATTAAGCTTTGCGGCGGTGTTCCTGTAACAATTTACACAAAGCCGGAAAACGGCATGAAAATTGTAAAAAGCCAGCTTGAAGAAGCTCTGACTAGCAAAACAAAAGCAATAATAATTAATACGCCTACAAACCCAACCGGCATTGTTTACACTAAAGAAGAGCTTCAAATGATTGCAGACTTCGCTTGTAAAAACGATATATTTGTTCTTTCAGACGAAATATATGAAAAGCTTATTTACAATGAAAGTATGCCTCATGTAAGCATTGCTTCCTTAAACGAGGATATTTATAAAAGGACTATTGTTATAAACGGTTTTTCTAAAACATATTCTATGACGGGCTGGCGTGTTGGATACAGCGCATGTTCTAAAGAGCTTGCCGAAATATTTAACAATTTGCAAAGCCATATTACTGCCAATGTAAACTCTATTGCGCAAAAAGCGGCTTTAAGCGCTTTAACAGAAAGCCAACAATGTGTTGAGGACATGAAGCAGGAATTTAAAAGGCGTAAAGATTATATGTTTAAAAGGGTTTCAAATATATCATGGTTTGACCCGGTTGAACCCCATGGTGCATTTTACATTTTTGTAGACATTTCAAAGCTTTGTGGTAAGCAAATAAACGGAAAAGAAATTACTGATGGAAATACTTTTTCTGAAATATTGTTAAGTGAATGCAATGTAGCTGTTGTGCCGGCCATTGATTTTGGTTATCCAAAATGTATACGGTTTTCTTTTTCAACATCTATGGACAATATTGAAAAAGGGCTTGACAGAATTGAGAAGGCTCTTAGCAAAATGAATTTAAGTTAGATAAAAAATGGCTTATCCCAATCATAGGGTAAGCCATTTTTTATCCAACGAAGATGCTAGTTGCCGTTTGTCTGTATTCCCGAGGGGTTTTGCCTATTACTGATTTAAAAACAAAGTCAAAACGAGATGCTGAACTAAAACCAAGTTCTTGGGATATGCTTGAAATTGAGTATTTTGACTGGGCTAACATTTTACAAGCCTGTTTTAGTCTTAAAAGCATTATGTAGTCGTAAAACGTTAGTCCCATAACTTTTTTAAAATAGGTGCAAAAATATGTTTTGTTCATTCCGCATATGTTCGCTGTTTCCGCAAGGGTTATGCTTTTATTATAATTTTCTCCTATAAAATCAAGGCATTTCTTAATTTTTGAGTAGTTGTTTATAAAAGTATTGTAATTATCATTACTTTCGTATTTTTGACTGTATTCCCTTACTAGTAATGTTAGTAGGGCTAGAAGGTAGGAATGAACAGAAATCCTGTATGTAAAATCTTGTTTTTCCCATTCGGTTTTAATATTGTTTATAATGCTAAGTAATTCAAAATATTTAATACTATTATAATTAATAAGGTTTTCAAAAAAAAGCGGTATATTATATAAACTGCCGGCGGAAATGAAATTAAGGTCAAACGAGATAGAAATAAGTGTTATTGAGGTATAATCCAAAAACCTGTATCTTTGCATTGTATTTATATTTACTATGTCTCCAGGGTTAAGGCTGTAAATAGTGTCTTCGATTATTATGTCGCAATTGCCATTTTCTATATAAATGACTTTAATAAAGTTGTTGAATTGTAATAAATTGTTATGCTTAAGCAAAGGTTTTGCATAAGTATAAGATACTTCAACGGGAAATTCTTTTGATAATATATTAAACATGTAATATCCACCTTTGTAAGTTGACCTGTTTGTTGTATAATAAGTATAAGTTATACATTATAAGATGTCAAGTTCAATAACTAAAAGAATTATGATGAGATTTAATTGACAATTTTTATATATTAATATAGAATGTAATTGTATATTATTAAATTAAGGAGGCTTTTTATGAAGAAAATAGTGGCTATAGTTTTGACTTGTACACTACTTATCGGCATTGCCGGTTGCAGTGGTAGTCAGCCCGCATCCTCTTCGCAGCAAACTGGTTCTGAAGAACAGAAAGCTGATGACAACATTGATAATACACAAAATGATCAGCATGCAGCAGCTCCGGAATCCGCCGATGGGGCGTCAGGAGGTGGTAAAGTAGCAATTATTACTAACACAGTTTCCCAAAACGAAGAAGAATATCGTTCGGCGCAGGAAATGGTCAGCAAATACGGAGGCAGAATTGTTCACGTTACATGGCCGGATAACTTTATGCAGGAGCAGGAACAAGTTATTAGTATAGTGAGTCGTCTTGCTTCTAACCCTGAAATTAAAGGTCTTGTACTTAATCAAGCTGTTCCCGGATCAAATGCCGCAGTTGATAAACTTCTTGAAACAAGAGATGATATTTTTATAGTTTACGTGACACCTCAAGAAAACCCACCAGACGTTGCTCAAAGAGCTCAAATTATTATCCAGCCCGACGAACTTGAAATGGGTAATCAAGTACCTGTTCAAGCGAAAAAAATGGGAGCAAAAACTTTAGTACACTACTCATTCCCAAGACATATGTCCCAGCCACTCCTTTCCTCAAGAAGAGACCTAATGAAAGCAAAATGTGAAGAAATTGGAATAGAATTTGTTGATGCAACTGCTCCAGACCCAACAAGTGATGTTGGCGTTCCGGGGGCACAACAGTTTATTTTAGAAGACGTGATTAAAATGGTTGATAAGTACGGTAAAGACACTGCATTTTTCTCAACAAACTGTGCAATGCAAATTCCTCTTATTAAAGCTGTTGTAGACACAGGGGCTATTTATCCTCAGCCTTGCTGCCCTTCTCCATACCATGGCTTCCCGGCTGCTTTAGGTATTGAATCCAACACGGAAGCGCCGGATAACCTTCAATATGTTATTGACGAAACAAAACGTATTGTAGCTGAAAAAGGTGAAACAGGAAGACTTTCCACATGGCCTGTTCCGATTGCTATGATGGCTACTGTTGCCGGTACTGAATATGCTATGAAGGTTATCGACGGGGAAGTGCCGTTTGACAAACTTGACAAAGCAGTATTGGAACAAAGCATGTCTGATTATGCAAAAACTTCCGTTACAACCAACCCTTATGTTGACGAAAACGGAAACGAATACCCAACTTACTTATTTGTTTTAATGGACTTCTTAACATATTAACAAATTAACGTGAGTTCGACGAAGTCGAAAAGACGCTTTAGCGGCTTAATTGCGAAGCAATTCTCATGTTATGAGCGACAATTTACGGCGGTTTTTGCCGCAAATTGTGCGAATATAATCAAAGTTCGATGAAAATTATGTTTTTTATAATTTTCGTCGAACTCACATTAAATTAATAATTGCATGATTTAGGGATATTTCGGTTAGGGCAAGTTTTTTCAAATATGCTCTAGTTCTGAAATATCCCTATAATAATATTATAGAGGGGGGCATTGTATTGAGTCTTCTAAGCTTTAAAAATGTATCAAAGCAATACTATGGAAATACGGTATTAAATAACATTAATTTAGAAATAAATGAAGGCGAAATTCACGCATTGATTGGCGAAAACGGCGCAGGCAAATCAACGCTTATGAATATATTGTTTGGTATGCCTGTTATACATTCTACAGGCGGCTTTGAGGGAGAAGTTTTAATAGACGGCAAAAAAACTGTAATAAAGTCTCCCTTTGAGGCAATGCATAACGGCATAGGTATGGTGCATCAAGAATTTATGCTTATTCCGGGCTTTACTATAACAGAAAATATAAAAGTAAACAGAGAAATAACAACGCCTAACATAGTCAGCACGGTTATGGGTAAAAGGCTTGAAACAATAAATATGAAAAAAATGAACGAAGACGCCAGAAAAGCCCTTAATACTCTTGATATGACCATAGATGAATTTACTTTGATTGCAGGGTTGTCGGTAGGGCATATGCAGTTTATTGAAATTGCAAGAGAAATAGACAAGAAAGGCATAAAAATTCTTGTGTTTGATGAACCTACCGCCGTTCTGACGGAATCTGAGGCTCAAAACTTATTAGCAGCTATAAAAAGGCTGGCAGGGCTTGGCATTGGCATTGTTTTTATAAGCCACCGTCTTGATGAAATTATTGATGTGGCTCACAAGGTAACAGTTATAAGAGACGGGGAGCTTGTGGTTACAAAAGATATTAAGGATACAAATACTGTTGAAATTGCCCAGCTTATGGTAGGGCGCAAAGTTAACATAAACAGAGTTGTTTCCCAAAACCGGAAAATATCTGATGAGATTTTTTTAGATATTAAAAATTTAGAAGTTGCCATGCCCGGGGAAGCCGTGAAAGGCGTGGATTTGCAGGTTAAAAAAGGGGAAATTGTTGGAATAGGCGGCCTTGCCGGGCAAGGAAAGCTTGGCATTGCAAACGGCATAATGGGTACATATCCGGCAAGGGGCGAGGTTTACTTTAACGGTAATAAGTTGACGCTTAACAGCCCACAGTCTGCCATTAAAGCTAGGCTTGCTTTTGTTAGCGAGGACAGAAGGGGCGTTGGGCTTTTGCTTGACGAATCCATTGAACTTAACATTTGTTTTACCGCAATGCAGGTAAACGGTGATTTTTTACATAAATTAGGTCCGTTTTCTTTAAAAAATGATGCTGAAATACGAAAAAATGCTGAAAAAATGATAAAAGAGCTTGATATTCGGTGTACTTCTTCAAGCCAGCATACAGGGAGTTTAAGCGGCGGCAACCAGCAAAAAGTTTGCTTGGCAAAGGCTTTAACACAAAATCCTATCCTTTTGTTTGTGTCAGAACCTACAAGGGGCATTGATGTTGGTGCAAAAAAGCTTATATTAGACTTATTGTTAAAATTAAATGAGGATCACGGAATGACAATTGTTATGACATCTTCTGAACTTGCAGAGCTTAGAAGTATATGCGACAGAATTGTTATAATTTGTGAAGGTAAAGTTGAGGGGGTATTGCCGCCGGACGCTTCCGACGCAGACTACGGGCTTATGATGTCCGGAAGCACAAGGAAAGCTATAGAGAGGGGAAATGCAAATGAGTGAATCCATTGGAAAGGTTAAATCTATTGTTGACAAAATCGGTTTACCTACGATTATTATAGCATTGTTTTGGGTTTTTGTTCTTTGTGTTGGGAAGTCGGTAGGCATTCCTCTTCAAACTCAGCTTAGCGATACTATTAGGCGTGCCGGAATGAACGGCATTTTGGTGCTTGCAATGGTTCCAGCCATACAATCAGGTACAGGACCTAATTTTGCTCTTCCTGTTGGAATTATTGCAGGGTTATTTTCTGCGGTTTTGGCAATTGAAGCCGGGGCTATAGGGGTATTGTGGCTAATAACCGCTGTTGCAATTGCAATACCAATGGCTTCCCTTTTTGGCCTTGGTTACGGCAAACTTATGAACGCTGTTAAAGGCTCTGAAATGACTATTGCAACTTATACGGGTTTTTCTATTTGCGCAGGGTTTTGCCTTGTGTGGCTAATGGTTCCCTTTAAAAACCCAAAAATGGGCTGGTTTATAGGCGAGGGGTTAAGAGAAACAATTCAGCTGGATTCAGTTAAAGCAGAGCAAATTTTAAATAATTTCCTTTCATTTAAAATTGGTTCAATTTTTATACCAACCGGGCTTTTATTAACATTTTTCTTTTTCGCCTTTATGGTTTGGCTGTTTTTTAAAAGCAAAATCGGTATAGCTATTTCTGCAGCAGGAGCAAGCCCAAAATTTGCCGTTGCGGCAGGGCTTAACATTAACAGAAACAGAGTTATTGCAAATATTTTGTCTACAGTTTTGGCTGCAATTGGAATAATTGTTTATTCCCAAAGTTATGGCTTTACTCAGCTTTATCTTGGACCTTTAATGATGGCTTTTACGGCTGTGGCAGCAGTATTAATAGGTGGGGCTACCGCTAAAAAGGCTAAAGTATCCCACGTTATTATTGGAGTGTTTTTATATCAAGGGCTGCTTACAACGGCTTTGCCGGTTGCAAATCAAATTTTCGCCGGAACAGATCTTTCAGAAACAATGCGCATGGTAATACAGAACGGCGTAATTTTATACGCCTTAACCCAGGTTAAGGGAGGCGGCCGGTAATGAGCGAAGGATTTTTAGATATTAAGAAGGTTAAGGAATGGGTTTACGAAAACATAGTTACTATTATTTTCATTTTGTTTACTGTTTTCGGATTTATTGTTACTTCGGGAGTTTCTATAGAGTTTTTTCTGTCGGACTTATCAAGCCGCTTTTTTAGAAACGCATTTTTAGTGCTTTCATTAATTATTCCTGTAGTTGCAGGGCTTGGGCTTAACTTTGGTATAGTTATCGGTGCAATGAGTGGTCAAGTGGCCATTGCGATTGCAAGGTTTTTTGGTATAGGCGGGCCGATGGGTTTTTTATTTTGTATGGCCGTTTCCCTTCCTGTTGCTCTTTTGTGCGGATATTTAACAGGCAGGCTTTATAATAAAACCAGAGGACAAGAAATGATAGCCGGCTTAATTGTAGGCTATTTTGCTAACGGTATTTACTTGTTTTTGTTTTTGTTTGTTGTGGGGGTTATTATAAAAGTTCCCCAAGATCATTTTATGATTAAGCCGGACGGAATTGGTGTGCGTATGTCTGTTGACCTTGTGTCATTTAAAGAAGGGGGGCTTAAATACGCACTGGACGGTATTTGGGAAATTCCGTTTATGAGTGGGATTTTAGTAATTTCAATTGCACTTTTAATTGTTGCGGTAATTAAGTTTTTATTAAATAAAAGAAAAGTCATTAAAACTAAAAATAATATTTTTGTATTTATATTAAGCGCTATATTGTGTTTAATAGGTGTTGCTGTTAGCGTAAACGCAATTGCTACAAATTCCAGCCTTATGACAGTACGAAAAGTGCCGGTAGTTACAGGGTTTTTAATAATTGCCAATTGCATATTTACTTGGCTTATATTTAAAACAAAACTTGGGCAGGATTTTAGAACCGTTGGGCAAAGCCAGCACATTGCGGAGGTTTCCGGCATAAACGTAGACAGAACAAGAATTATTGCTACAATGATGTCTACAGTGCTAGCGGCTTGGGGGCAGCTAATATATTTACAAAATATGGGAACTTTAAATACATATAATGCCCATACGCAAATTGGTTTGTTTTCCGTTGCGGCGCTTCTTGTAGGCGGCGCTTCCACATCAAAGGCAAACGTTCGCCATGCTATATTTGGAACGATTTTGTTTAATTCAATGTTCATTATGTCTCCGGATATTGGGTTTGCGCTTTTTGGCAACGCTCTTTTAGGGGAATATTTCAGAACATTTGTGGCCTACGGCGTTATTGGAGTTGCTTTGGGGCTTTATGTTTGGAAAAATAACAAAAATTCTACTGTTAACTTTGAATAATATTACTGTTGAAAATTTTTCAAAATATTTGTATTATATTTATAGTTACAGTGGCTAATTGCAAAAGCATAAACAGCTATGTTCGCGGAAACAGTGGTGAAACGTTTGTTGTTTCCGCTCCACACCTGTTAATGTTTTGTCAAATTGCTCTTTTGGGGCTGGTTTTCAATGCAAAAACAAGACGTGTATTTATTAATATAATTGGTGAATAATTAAATGGGGTTTTGCGGATGGACAATGTTTTTTCGGAAAAAGGAAAAATTACTGTAAGATATTTACAAAAATACATTAAATCTAAAGACTTTCAACCCGACTTGAAAAAGGATTACTTTTTGAAACTATCTGAAGAAGTTGGGGAGTTGGCAAGGGCAATTCGTAAGGATATGCGCCAGCTTGAACAAAACCAAATTAAAGAAACAATTGAGGAAGAACTATGGGATGTTATTTACTATGCGTTAGCAATAGCCAATTGTTATGACATTGATTTAGAAGATGTCATACCATTGAAAGAGAAAATTAATAATGAAAAGCATAATACAGGAATTGAGTTTATTCGGAATTAATTAGCGAGGTATGAAAACATGATAATAATAAGGCATATTCAAGATAAAGATGAAATAACAAGAATAACCCTTGACATAATGCTTGCCTTGCCTGAATGGTTTTCGCCGCCAGAGGATATTGAAAAGAAATCAAAAATACATAGGGAATGCCCTTTTTTTGCGGCTTACGATGATAACAAGGCTATAGGGCTCATTGCGCTTAAGATTCATAACAAATATACTGTGGATATATTTAACTTTGGCGTATTGAAGGAATTTCACAGAAAAGGCATAGGAAAAATGCTCCTTGATACTGCGGAGGTTTATTGTAATAAAAATAAATACATATATCTAACGGTAAAAACTCTTGATGAATCTGCAAATTATGAACCATATAATCAAACAAGAGCGTTTTATTATAAGAATGGGTTTATTCCACTTGAAGTGTTTACAACTTATTGGAACAAAGAAAATCCTTGCTTGTTTATGGCTAAATATTTATGCACAAAATGAGTGTTTAAAATTATGACATAACACATTAGCTCAAATTATATTTATAAAAAAAGCGGAACGACACAGGGTCGTTCCCTACATTAAATAAATTATTGTCATACCGAGTGATTTTCTCTGCAGGAGGATATATGGGCGTGTTGAATATTGTTTAAAAAATGTCAAAACGATGTAAAAACGCCCCTAAATCCGGTCGTTTTTACATCTGAAATTTTCCAAATAAGGATTGTTCAACACGCCCTATATGACAGAA
>CAZJGG010000054.1:0-8691 GCA_964545475.1 uncultured Eubacteriales bacterium
CTGTTATTGACACAAATTGTAATAAAATAAGCGCCGTTTTGGCTGTAATCATATCTATTTGAACTATTATTTTTCAGCCAGTTTATAAGCGGAAACGCTCTGACTGAAATTGCCAGAAAGCTTTGATAAGTCCTCTGCGGAAGCGGAAACTTTTTTTGCCATTTCAGTATTTTCTTTAGCAATATTGTAAACTCTTATGATGTCGGAATCCATTACTTTTATGCTTCCTTCTTGGCTTAAGGATTCTTCCGCAACTTGCCCCATAAGTTCATTAATGCCGGAAATATGTTCAACAACTTTGTAAAGAGTTTGGGCTGTTTGGTTAGCAATTCGAGTACCTTCTTGGACTCTTTCAACACTGCTGCTAATAAGCTCGGTGGTTTCGGAAGCGGCCTTCTGGCTTCTGCCAGCAAGGTTTCTTACTTCCTCTGCAACAACTGCAAAGCCTTTTCCGTGGACGCCGGCTCTTGCGGCCTCAACAGCGGCGTTAAGCGCAAGCAAATTGGTTTGGAATGCAATGTCGTCTATAACTTTAATTATGTGGGATATGCTTTGGGAGGCTTCGTTAATACCTTTCATTGCATTAAGCATAGATTCCATTTCGCTGTTGCCCATGGTGGCTTCATTCTTTGCTTCAAATGCAAGGTTGTTAGCCTCTGTTGTGTGCAGTGAATTACGTTTTGTCTGCTCTGAGATGTTTTGGATTATGTTTAATATGTTGTCAATTGCAATTTCCTGTTCGGTAGTACCTTGAGAAAGCGACATATTAAGCTCTGAAATTTGTAAAGCGCCGGAAGCAGTATATGTGGCTGTTTCGTTAATTTGACCAAATACTGAATTAAGCGATTCTATTATATTGTTTAGGGATTTTTTAATTGGAGCAAAATCTCCAATATAGTCCCTATGTATTGATACGTCAAAGTTCTTATTAGACATTTTATCAAGAGTTTGGGATATTTCACTAATGTAATTGGAAAGAGAGGTTATGGTGGAATTTACAGCGAATTTCATTTTCATGTATTCACCTTTATAATCCCCCACAATTTTTCTGCTTAAATCACCGTTTGAAAGAGATTCAAGCACGGATATTGTTTCCTCAACGGGGGTTATTACCCCTTCTAAAACAGAATTAAGCCCATTTACTAAGTCTGCCCAATTATTATGATATTTTGATGGGTCAATTCTATCAGACAGATTGCCTGCGTTTGCACCATGTATTAGCTTTTTAACATCCCCTGAAACCCCTTGTAGGTTGTCTTTAAGTTTATCAACTGCTTCATTTAAAATGACTTTTTTACCGTTGTGCTTTGTTATTTCAACGTCGAAATTACCTTCCGCAAAACCATTAATACAGCCTATTATATCAATTATATCGGAAGTAAATCCGTCTACAAGAGCATTAGTGCTTAAAACAAGCTTTTCATAACCGCCGCTAAATTTATTACTGTTAATTCTGGCTTCAACATCGCCGCCTATATGAATTTCGTCAGACATGGTATTTATATCGCTAATTAGCTGTCTTAAATTTTCTGCAACAATATCAAGAGTGTTTGCCAAAACACTAATTTCGTCACTATGGTTAGTTCTGATATTAAGGTCAAGGCGGCCTGCGGCAATTCCTGAGGCAGCATCAATTAATCGTCTGATTGGTTTGTTAATGCTGTTGGTTATAATTATAACAAAAATAATAGACAAAATAAGCATTACTACTGTCATTAACACCGATACAACAAGAGATGAATACATTGCTTTAGTATTTTCCTGTGAAGCTGTATTCAATTTATTTACGGAGTCTTTGTTTGACATATCCATTGCCATAACAATTTTATTTTGCAATACAGCCCCGGTGTTTTCCATTAAGACTTTAGCGCCTTGAATATCCCCCTTTCTGATTAAATCCTCATACTTCTGACAAAATTCAAAATAACTTCCAATATTTTGCCCATTTTCTGCAAAGGCTTTTATTTCATCTTCTTCCGTAAGCAAAGCCCCGTATCTTTGGGCAACAACGCCAACTTCCGATTGCAAATCTTTAATTTTTGATGAAATTTCTTGTACCTTTTGTTTATCGTCTGCATAAATTAATAAATTCTCTAGCTGAATCTGAATGTTAAACATATGCGAGGCAGCATCAATTGTTTCAATTAGCTTCTTATTATTAGATTCAATGCCATTAGAGTATGTTTTGTCGGAATTATATAAATTGATTATCCCAACAAAATTCATTAAAATCGCCACAATTAAAAAAGTTAAAAATGCAAGTCTAAGTTTTGTACTAATCTTTACGTGCTCTAGATCCATATTTTCGCTGATATTCAGCTATCCCCCTTTTATAATTAGACTTTGCCAAAAGCCTATAATTTGGTAATTGAATTCTAACATACTAAAACTAAACTATCAATGTTTTTAAAAAAATCATATTCTTTTCAAATGTATATTTTTATGATATTATTTGTAGTAGTCTCAAATTTAAGAACTAAGCGTTTACGAGGAGTTTAAGAAATGAATACGTTACTCATCGCTGTTCATGCAAAATATTTCCATACCTCCTTGGGGTTAAGAAATATAAAGGAATATTGCGGAAAATACAAAGAACATATGAAAATTTTGGAATTTACTATAAACCAGCAACTTGATTATATTATATCTATAATTTATAAAGAAAAGCCGGATTTAATTTGTTTTTCTGCGTATATTTGGAACATTGAAATGGTTGTTGATATAATTAAGTGCTTAAAAGTAATTTTGCCAAATGTAGTTGTAGTGCTTGGAGGACCGGAAGCCACATTTAACACGGAAGTTTCTCTTCAAAACTGCGATGTTTTAGTTAAGGGAGAAGGAGAAGCCAGCTTTTTAAAAATAATGGAGTATTTTATAGAAAATAAAGGAGAGCTAAAAAGCATTTATCAGCAGGAAGAGCAAGAACAACTGCCTCTGGATTTAATCCCATTTGCTTATGCTAATGAAGATATGAATGCTTTAAAAAATAAAATTATTTACTATGAAACATCAAGGGGTTGTCCGTTTAACTGCAAGTACTGTCTTTCCGGAGAAACAACCGCAAGGTATTTAGGCATAGATAGGTGTCTTGATGAAATTTCATTTTTTATAAAACATAGGGTTAAACAGGTTAAATTTGTAGACAGAACTTTTAACGCTAATAAAAAACACGCATTGCAAATTTTTAAGCATATTATTGAAAACCAAAACGGGTTTACAAATTTTCACTTTGAAATTGCTGCAGATTTACTTGATGATGAAATGTTCTCTGTTTTAGAAAAAGCACCTAAAGGCCTTATTCAGTTTGAAATTGGTGTGCAGTCATTAAATTTGCAAACACTTAACGAAGTAAGCCGTAAAACAGATTTGGACAAGCTGTTTACAAATGTTAATAAATTACAGAACCAAACAAATATTCACAGTCATCTTGACCTTATAGCAGGCCTTCCTTTAGAAGATTTTAACAAGTTCAAAATTTCATTTAATTCTGTTTATTCTCTTGAACCTGACCAGCTTCAACTTGGTTTCTTAAAGGTTTTGCACGGTTCGGTATTAAGAGCCGAAAAAGAGCGATACGGCATTTTGTACAAACCAATGCCGCCTTATACGGTATTATCCACAAACGAGTTAAGTTACAATGATATTGTAATACTTAAAAGCATTGAAGAATTGGTTGAAATGTATTACAATGCAAATAAATGTAAAAACACTATTAAATACTTAATAAACTTTTTTGAATCCCCGTTTGATTTTTATTTAGGCCTTTCAGAGTATTTTGAAGAAAACGGTTACAATGACGTTTCAGTTGGGAAAATAACGCTTTTTCAAATAATCCATGACTTTTCCAGGCGTTTTGTAAAAGGATTTTCAGAAGAAATTAAAGAATTACTGATTTTTGATTTGTTATGTAACGACAGAGTTATTAATTTGCCTGAATTTTTAAAACATGATATAAACAAGCAGGACAGCCTAAAAATTAGACGGTTAAGTGTTGAAAACACAAAGAGACAGTATATTTATAAATTTAATTATGACGTCTTAGCTCACAAAAACTGTGGAGAGCTTAAAGAACGGGAAAATTTTGTTCTTTTTAAATACGGCGAGGAAAATAAACAGGAAGAAGTGCTTTTATGACAAAGCTTCAAAAAAAAGCAAGAGAGGTTATAGCGCTTTTAAATGAGCATTACGCTATTTTTGATAAATGTTATTTAGATTATAACGAGGAAAAACCGTGGCAGCTTTTAATTGCAACTATTTTAAGCGCCCAAAGCACGGACAAATGCGTAAACGAGGTAACAAAGGGGCTTTTTGATAAATATAAATCATTGGAGGATTTTGCCGGGGCGAATGTTAAAGAACTTGAAAAAGACGTATTTAAAACTGGATTTTACCATACAAAAGCTAAAAATATTATTGCTACAAGCCAAATTCTTATTGAAAAATACGGCGGAAACCTTCCCTGCGATATAGACGAGCTTGTAAAGCTTCCGGGGGTTGGCAGAAAAACTGCTAACGTAATTCGGGGGCATATTTATAAAATACCCAGTATAGTTGTGGATACTCACGTTAAAAGAATTTCTAAAAAGCTTGGGCTTACAAAGCTTGACGACCCGGACAAAATTGAATTTGATTTAGTTAAAATTTTGCCGGAGGAGAGCTTTATAAGTTATAACACCCATGTAATTGCCCATGGACGGGAAGTTTGTACCGCTAAAAAGCCAAACTGTGCCGAATGCTTTTTAAGCGGGCATTGCGATTGGTTTACTAAAGGAAAGGAATAAGATATGAATAAAATAAAAAAAGCTGTATTTGCCGTAATAACATCTTGTGTTTTACTAATGGCAGTTTGCCCGGCATATGCAATAACTTATCAGGAACTGGATTCTTCATTAACAGCAGAGGCGGCAATAATCGCCGAGGTTGAAACCGGGAAAATATTATACAAAAAAAATGAAAACGAGAAAATGTACCCTGCAAGTATTACAAAGGTTTTAACGGCTTTAGTCGCCCTTGACTATTTATCCCCAGGGGAAATGCTTATTTGCGGAAACGAGGTTAATTCCGTTCCGAATGATTCCAGCAAAGCAGGACATGTATCGGGGGAAGCAATTATTATGGAAAATGCCATAAGAGGGCTTATTATACCCTCCGGCAACGAAACCGCTTGTGTTGTGGCAAAAGCTGTTGCGCAAAAAGCCCAGCCTAACGTAACAATGACATATGACCAGGCTGAAAAATTTTTCTGTAATTTAATGAACCAAAAGGCGAAAGATTTAGGGGCACTTAATTCAAATTTTGTTAATCCTCATGGATATCACAACTCGGAACATTATTCAACGGCGTATGATTTAATGCTTATTGCTAAAGAAGCCATGAAAAAACCGCTTATAAAAGAAATTGCGGCTGAAAAGCAGTTTGTGGGCAATGGAGCCGGAGAAAACCCTGACCCAAGCTTAAAAACGAAAGTTTATGAATGGAAAACAAGAAACGAGCTTATTGCAATGGGAGAATACAATTATCCCTATGCCAACGGTATTAAAACAGGGCACACTTTTGATGCCGGCTTTTGCGTGGCATCTTCGGCAGAAAAAGATGGTATTAACCTTGTTGCAATTGCATTAAAAGCTCCGGACGAAGCCGGGCGGTGGAATTCAAGCAAAAGTATGTTTGAATACGGTTATGAAAATTACGGCTACAGAGAAGTGCAAGCGGCTGATACAGATATGGGAAAAGTGCTTTTTTCAAACAGCCGCCTTGGAGAAAGCAATGAAATGGAGATTATTGCAAGAGGGGAATTTACCGCTTATTTAAGCCAAGAAGAGCTTAATGGCATAACGAAAGAATTTGAGTTTTATGAAGAGTTTTTAACTCCTCCGGAAGAGGAGGAAAAGCAAAAAGATGAGAATGATGAAGAAGAAATTGACAAAACTAATTTATTAACGGAGAAAACCTTTATAGCTCCTATTGAAGCGGGAACAGCAATTGGTACGGTAACTTATATGCTAAACGGAGAAATATTATATGCTGACGACTTAATTGCAGAAAAAGACATGCTAGAACGAACATTTAAAAGCGATATGAGTTATCACTTTAATAACTTTAAAAAGAACTTTTTTACTTTAAAAACATTGCTTATTGCAGTCGGTGTAATTGTGGTTATTATAATTGTAATTTTTATAATTAGAATTATAAACAGAAGAAACCGCCGCCGAAGCGTTTATACATTTAGAAAACGATATTAAAATGGAGGTAAACATTAATGAATAATCTTGACAAAAAAACAGTAGACACAATTAGGCTTTTAGCGGTAGATATGATTCAAAAGGCAAATTCCGGGCATCCCGGCTTGCCTCTTGGCGCTGCTCCAGCTGCTTATACCCTTTTTGCTTATCATTTAAGCCAAAACCCTAAAAACCCAAAATGGAAAAATCGTGACCGTTTTGTTCTTTCCGCTGGGCATGGCTCTGCACTGCTGTATTCTATGCTTCATATGTTTGGTTACGGTATTAGCATTGATGATTTAAAACAGTTTAGGCAATTTAATTCTATTACAACAGGGCACCCGGAATACGGCGTTACTCCCGGCGTGGAAACAACTACAGGACCTTTAGGGCAAGGTATTGCCAACGCTGTAGGTATGGCTGTTGCCGAAACAATACTTGGGGCTAAATTTAATAAAGACGGTTACAGCGTTGTTGACCATTACACTTACTGTCTTACAGGAGACGGCTGTTTAATGGAGGGGGTTTCTTGTGAAGCGGTTTCCCTTGCAGGTACACTTGGTTTAAACAAGCTTATTCTTATATACGATTCAAATAACATTACTATAGAGGGAAGCACAGACATTGCTTTTAGCGAAAACGTTCGAGGTCGTTTTGAAGCTTATGGCTGGCATACTATATTAGTCCAAGACGGAAACGACATGGAGGCTATTAACAATGCCATATCAGAAGCAAAAAAATCAACAGACAAGCCTGTATTAATAGAAGTTAAAACAAAAATCGGCTATGGTGCGCCGAACAAGGAAGGTAAGTCCTCTGCTCATGGTGAACCTTTAGGTTTTGAGGAAATTAAGCTTTTAAAGAAAAACCTTGAATGGGAACATGAAGAAAGCTTTTTTGTTCCTGCAGATGTTAAAGAATATATTAATGAAGGTGTTAAATACGGAGCGGTTGCGGAGCAAAAATGGAACGATATGTTTGAGGAATATTGCCGCAAATTTCCGGAACTAAAAGCGGAATGGGATGTATGGCATTCTGAAAAGCTTTGTGTAGATTTAATAAATGATTCCGAATACTGGGACTTTGAGAAAAAAGAAATTGCTACAAGATCCGCTTCGGAAATTGTTCTTCAAAAACTTGCAAAAGCAATACCAAACTTAATTGGCGGCTCTGCGGATTTAGCGCCGTCTATTAAATCCGCTTTAAAAGGCATGGGGGATTATTCAAAGGAAAACCGCCTTGGAAGAAACCTACATTACGGCATAAGAGAATTTGCTATGAACGCAATTGCAAACGGAATTGCACTTCACGGCGGTTTAATTAACTTTATTTCCGGTTTTTTCGTTTTCAGTGATTACGTTAAACCTGCTGCAAGAATGAGCGCATTAATGCAGCTTCCTGTTATTTTTGTTTTCAGCCACGATTCCATCGGAGTAGGGGAGGACGGCCCAACCCACCAGCCTATTGAACAGCTTGCAATGCTTCGCTCCATTCCGGGGCTTACAGTTATTCGCCCTTGTGATATAAGCGAAACCCATGCGGCGTATGCCTACGCTTTAACAGAGAAAAAACCATGTGTAATAGTTTTATCAAGGCAAGATATTCCAAGTGTTGACAATTCCGGCAAAGGGCTTTACAAAGGCGCTTATGTTGTAAAAGATTGCGAAAACCCGGAAATGCTGTTAATAGCTACAGGCTCGGAAGTTTCCCTTGCGGTTAGCGCAACGGACGCTTTGCTTGAAAAAGGCGTAAAAGCAAGAGTTGTTAGTATGCCGTCTTGGGAAATCTTTGAAGCCCAATCAAATGAGTATAAGAACGAAGTTTTACCGAAGTCTATATCTAAAAGGCTTGTTATTGAAGCGGCTTCATCTTTCGGCTGGCACAAATATGCAGGGGATAACGGCAAAATTATGTCAATAGACACTTTTGGGGAATGTGGACCAGGCAAAGAGCTGTTTAAACATTTTGGGTATACAGTTGAAAACGTTGTTGATATTGCTTTAAAGCTTTAGTATAATAAAGGGGGTATTAGCATGGCAGTGCAAGTTTTCCTTAATTTTGACGGTAATTGCCGTGAAGCAGTAGAATTTTATGCAGATATATTTGGGTGTGAAAAGCCAGTATTTCAAACTTATGGAGATATTCCAAAAGATGTGGGATATCCTCCTTTACCAGAGGAACAGCAAAAACTTATCCTCTATACAGATTTGAAAATTGCTGATAGTACAGTTATGTTTTCAGATTGCCCTCCTGTTTATGAATTAATTAAAAGCAACAACATAAATTTGACTGTTGTAGCCAAAGACAAAACGGAAGCTGAACGCTGGTTTAACGGCTTAAAAGAAGGCGGAAGCGTGCACATGGAGCTTCAAACAACATTTTTTAGCCCATACTACGGTATGCTCGTGGATAAATTCGGGATTCCGTGGCAAGTGATGTTAAGTCCTGCTGAATAATTTTATTCAGCAGT
>CAZJGG010000054.1:8791-21010 GCA_964545475.1 uncultured Eubacteriales bacterium
TCGGGATTCCGTGGCAAGTGATGTTAAGTCCTGCTGAATAATTTTATTCAGCAGTTACATAAAAGGGACTGTTGAATAATTCAGAGATTCTTAAAAAGCATAGAGAGAAAATCCCTGTTTTTGGGATTTTCGGCAAATGTTTTTTAAGAATTTACCCCAATTTTCAACAGTCCCTAAATAAGTATAAGAGGAATGGTGAAAAAATGGCTTATGTTGAAAGAGTTTTAGAAGAATTAAACCAAAAAAATAAAGGGCAGACGGAGTTTTTACAAGCAGCAACTGAAGTTTTACAAACGTTAAAGCCTTTTATTGAAGCTAACAAAATTTACGAAGAAGCCGGCATTCTTGAAAGAATGGTTGAACCGGAAAGACAAATTATTTTCCGTGTGCCATGGGTTACGGACGAGGGCAAGGTTAAAGTAAATAGAGGTTTCAGAATTCAGTACAATCAAGCAATCGGACCATACAAAGGCGGCTTGCGTTTTCACCCGTCAGTTGATTTAAGTATTATGAAATTTTTAGCATTTGAGCAAACATTTAAAAATGCTCTTACAAGCTTACCTATAGGCGGCGGTAAAGGCGGCTCAGACTTTGACCCTAAAGGTAAATCGGACGGGGAAGTTATGCGTTTTTGCCAAAGTTTTATGAACGAGTTGTATCGTCATATCGGTCACGACACAGATGTTCCAGCCGGAGACATTGGCGTTGGCGCAAGAGAAGTTGGCTTTTTATATGGGCAATATAAGAGACTTACTAGCCTTTACACAGGAGTTTTAACGGGAAAAGGGCTTACATACGGCGGTTCTCTTGTAAGAACAGAGGCAACCGGTTATGGTCTTTGTTATTTAGTTGAGGAACTTGCAAAAGATAAAGGAATCCACCTTGAAGGTAAAATTTGCTTAGTTTCCGGTTCAGGTAACGTTGCTATTTTCGCTTGCGAAAAATTTACACAAATGGGCGTGAGAGTTGTTGCTATGTCCGACTCTAACGGTTATATCTATGATAAAAACGGTATAGACCTTGATTTAGTAAAACAAATTAAGCTTGTTCAGCGTGGGCGTATCAGTTCTTATGTAGACACTCACAAAGATGCGGTTTACAAAGAAAACGGCTGCATTTGGGAAATACCATGCGACATTGCCGCACCTAGTGCAACACAAAACGAAATTAATTTAGACGGTGCTAAAGCGTTAATTAAAAACGGCTGTAAAATTGTTGCAGAGGGCTCTAATATGTCATCTACTCTTGATGCAATTGCGGCGATGTTAGAAGCAGGCATTTACTTAGCTCCTGCTAAAGCGGCAAACGCTGGTGGCGTTGCAACATCTGCCCTTGAAATGAGCCAAAACAGCCAAAGATTAAGCTGGTCATTCCCAGAGGTTGACGAAAAACTAAAAGGCATTATGGTTAATATTTATAGAGAAATAAAGGAAGCGGCAATATTACAAAACAGCCCAGACAACTTCGTTATGGGCGCAAATGTTGCAGGCTTTAAAAAAGTTGCAGAAGCAATGATGGCACAAGGTATTGTTTAATAATTGATTACTTTAAAAACGGAGTTTTCCCATATTTTCGGGGATTGCTCCGTTTATTTTAATAAAATGTAAAAAAATAAAAAAAATTTGAAAAAGTACTTGAAATTTGTCTCAGGAAGTGATATAATGCTTCTTGCGTTCAAGAATTGCCCGAGTGGCGGAATGGCAGACGCAAAGGACTTAAAATCCTTCGGGGGCAACCCCGTGCCGGTTCGAGTCCGGCTTCGGGCATAAAAAAGAGGAAAATTTATATTTTCCTCTTTTTTTTATGTGTATATGGCTTTTTATGCTGCTACAAACATATATATTGCCAAGATGTTAATTAATACAGCAATGGGAACTCCTAACTTAAACTTGAGATGTTTTGTTTTGTGTCTAAATGCCGTCATGGCTAAAAATGCACCGATACCACCCATTAAAAAAGCAGACAGTATTAATGCATTTTCGCTTATTCGCCATTTACCTCTTTTTGCTTTAGACTTATCCAAGCCGTACATAAAAAACACAACAATGTTCCATAGAATATATAAAGCGATAATCACAAATTGTTCTGTTATAAAGATGTCTTTCAAATATAATCACCCTATTAACCTCTTAATTGCTCTCTTCAGCTTTTACAAGAAAATTGTAAACAGGTTTAAGGAGCTTATACCCATCTGCAATAGTTTTATAGAAATCTTGCGAAAACATAATGTTCATATCATTACTTTTGTGAATAAAACATATGTTTTTACGGTCTAGCCAGCTTCTAAGCTCTTCGCTTTGATCTGGGAATTTGCTTTTTTTATACATTTCCCCATCAATAATAAAAACATTTCGTTTATCATGCTTAAGGGTATCGGCTGCTTTTTTAAAAGCACTGTCGTTATTTAAAATTAATTTCCGTATGCCTTCCATAGTCTGGGGGCTTGCGCCGTAATACCCGCAGCCATAAATAAAGCCTGTAGGGGATATTTCTATGAAAAACCCCGGCATACCGTTGTATAGCTTTTTCTCTCTTATAAACACAATCCACATCAAATCCCGGTATAAGGACTTATCTTTGGAAAAGCGAATGTCTCTATAAATTCGTGAAATGCATTTCCCAGTTTTAGGTTCACAAACCAATTTTGGATCAATTTCATGCATTGTAGGCGTTAGAGCTATAACAAGCTCTGCCAGTGGGTTTATAACAAATTCATAAAACAAATGTTTATGCTCTTCAAACCATTGCCTGCTGTTTTGCAACCGGTTTTCCGCTAAGAAGTCGGTTGTTTTCTGTGATATTGGCATTAAAGTACCTCTTAGAGCCTGTCTAAAATCTCCATTTTGGCGTCTTTTCGGCGGATTTCCCGAATTGCTGCGTCAGCGGCAAACGCCCATACCTCTTAAAGTATGAACGTTCACCGCTTCCTTGCACTTCGGAAAATTTGCTCGAAAACACACCAAAAGCGAGATTTTAGACAGGCTCTTATAAAATATTTTTATTTAGCATTTTATTTAGACGTTTACGTAGGGATACAATTTTTTCAGAAAGCACTTTGTCTTCAATTTCGTTTTTTTGTATGTCAATTACATCACCAAGCATATCTATAAGCTTTCTAAAATCATGTTCACGGTTGCGTTCAAGCTGAACTTCTTCCGTTCTGTCTATAATAATTTCAATAACGTAATCAATTCTGCCATCTTGTTCAACAAGGGGGACACCAAATAAATCAAATATTTTTCTCCCGTTATTTGTGTATTGCTCCTGGCGCATATATTCTGTTTTGCCGCTAATTAGGGCTCGCTCTATAGAGCAATTTTCGCAAGGCTTAGAGCCTATGCCTCCGGCCTCATAACACACGTTGTTTAAAACATCTTCTTTTTTAAGCCCCATGTAATCAAGGAAATAGTCGCTTGCATAAATTACTATGCGGTTTTTGTCCATAAGAATATAACCGCAAGGTGTATTATTAAAAATTTCTTGAAGCAAATGGTCTTGATCCAGGTTTGTAAAAATCTTGTTATTGTTAGGTTTCTCAATTTTGGATACGACGTTTTCTTTTATAATCCGCTCCACCTGTTTAGAACTGATGTCGTTTAACTGCGAGTATAAAATGTCGGTCATATTGCTGAAATCCATATTCATAAAAACTTTTACAACTTCTTCATCAAGTTGGCTTCCAGCAACACGCTGTATTTCCTCCAGCGCATATTCATGGGAAAGTGCTTTGCGATACGAGCGTGTTGATGTAATAGCATCATAGGTGTCTGCAACTGCAATAATTTTAGCTCCAATGGAAATTTCATCCCCTGTAAGTCCATCGGGATAACCCTTACCATCTACACGTTCATGGTGATGCTTTGCAATATCTCTAATTTTTTCAAAACTTGACATGCCACTAAGCATATTGTATGACGATACGGGATGACACTTTATTAAGCCAAATTCTTCGTCAGTAAGTTTGCCCGGCTTATTTATAATATAACCCGGAACATTAACCTTACCTATATCATGTAGGCTAGAGGCAACAGATATTTCAAAAATATCATCAGCAGAAAGGTCCATAGCTCTGGCCAGGTTAAGGGAAAGCCTGTGAACGCTGTCTGAATGAGCCGCTGTATATGTATCTTTTGCTTCAATAAGTGAAGATAGAACTGATAATATTTCGTCATAATCCGAGTTGCGCTGTTCTCTTGTAAGCATTTCATGAGTACGATTTATCATTATTTCAAGAACATACTCCACTTTGCCTTCGATGTCTTTTTGAAGAGGAACAGCATAGTCGTCTATAAAACGTACAGAGCCGTCAGGGAGGACATCTTTACGAGACATAAAGGCTTTCTGGCCGTTTTCAAGAGCTTTGGCAACAGCACAATTCTTACATCTAACGCCACCGTTTGATATGTTATAGCATTTGTCTCCGATTACTGCTGTTGTGTCAAGACCCCGGAGTTTTGCAAAACTTTCATTTATGTAATGAATGCGGTAGTCCTTATCCAAAATAATGTATGCTATTGGAGTGTTGTCGATAAACATTCTTATTAAATCATATTGGGAGTCATCGTTAAAAACGTTACCATTTAAGTAATCTTGGCTATACATATTTACCCTTCCTTTAGATGAAATTTATAAATTATTGTCAATTATCTATTTAAACTTAAGGTTTGACAAACCTGTTTATGTATGTTATCCTTTCCTAAAAAAGGGGAGCTTGTGCGTGCAGGCTGAGAGGAAACTAAAAAGTTTCGACCCGTTACCTGATTTGGATAATGCCAACGTAGGGAATAGTGCCTTTGTTAATAAGGGTATGTCTACTGGCATATCCTATTTTAACATTAAGGAGACTAATATGTATAGTAAAATATTAAAAAATATTAAAGAAAACAAACCTCTTGTTCATTGTATAACTAATTTTGTAACAGTTAATGACTGTGCCAACATAATTTTGGCAAGCGGAGGTTCGCCAATTATGGCGGACGATATTGATGAAGTTGAGGATATTACAACGATTTGCAATTCTCTTGTAATTAATATAGGGACTCTTAATAAGCGCACAATAAAATCTATGATAACCGCAGGAAAAAAGGCAAATGAGCTTTCTCACCCGGTTATTTTAGACCCTGTTGGGGTAGGAGCTTCTGCTCTTAGAAATGAAGCTGCGTTTAAGCTTTTGAAAGAAGTCAAGTTTTCTGTTATAAGAGGAAACATATCTGAAATCAAATTTTTAGCAAGCGGAGCTGGGGAAACAAAAGGGGTAGATGCTTCTCCGACAGATGTTATTACAGCGGAAAACATAATAGGCGTTGTGGATTTTGCAAAAAAATTCTCTGAAAGAACAGGAGCAGTTATTGTTATAACAGGTGCAACAGATATTGTTGCTGATAAGCAAAAAGCTTTTGTTATTAAAAATGGTCATCCCATGATGAGCAGGGTAACTGGTACGGGTTGTATGCTAACCTCTGTTATTGGAACGTTTATTGGGGCTAATACTGACAATATATTGGAGGCGGCGGTATGCGGAGTTTGTGCTATGGGGCTTTGCGGCGAGCTGGCTTTTAAAAAGCTTACTGAAATTGAGGGTGGTACAAATACTTACCGTATGTTTTTAATTGATTATATGAGCGTTTTAACAAAAGATATGTTAGAAGAGGGTGCTAAATATGAAATTAAGTGAAAAACTTTTGCTTTATGTAGTAACCGACAGGTCATGGATTAGAAGCAAAAATTTATCTGCCAGAGTTGAAGAAACTATTAAGGCAGGTGCAACGTTTATACAACTTAGGGAAAAGGATTTAGACATTGTTACATTTGTTGCTGAAGCATTTAACATAAAGAGAATTACTGATAAATATAAAGTACCTTTTGTAATAAACGATAATATAGACGTTTGCAATACTGTTGATGCCGACGGCATACATATTGGGCAAGATGACATGGACGCTGAAACTGCAAGAAAGTTAATTGGGGAAAATAAGATTCTAGGCGTGTCTGTTCAAACTGTGGAACAGGCAATTTCCGCAGAAAAAGCTGGGGCAGATTATTTGGGTGTTGGAGCTGTTTTTCCAACTTCGACAAAAAGTGATGCGGAAACGGTTTCTCTTAACGTAATAAAAGATATTTGCCAATCTGTTTCTATCCCAGTTGTTGCAATTGGCGGAATTAATGAAGGAAACGCCGATAAACTGGCAGGCACTGGGGTATGCGGCATTGCTGTTATTTCTGCAATATTTGCAAAGCCGGATATTTCTGTGGCGACGAAAGAGCTTTATCGTATTGCAAAAGAGGTTCTACAATGAAAACAATAGGGTTTATAATTGACCTTGACGGAACTCTGTTAGATTCCATGGTTTTGTGGGAAAACCTTGGGTATAACTACTTAAAATCTAAGGGAATAACAGATATTCCACAGGAATTAAATGAAATTTTAAAGCCTTTAAGCCTTATGCAAGGTGCGGAATATTTTATTAAGGCATTTGGAATAAAACTTACGCCGGAAAAAATAATTGAAGAAATTAATAAATCTATAGAAAGTGGCTATAAAAATGAAGTCGGGCTTAAAGAAGGTGCAGTGGAATTTCTTAATAAGTTTCAGGGCGTAAAAATGTGTATTGCTACCGCTGCTGAAAGGGATTTAGCTCAATGCGCTTTAAAACGGTTAGGAATTGATGATTTTTTCGATTTTATAATAACATCAACAGAAGTTGGCGGAAGCAAACTTACGCCGGAAATTTATATATCTGCCGCTAAAAGGCTCGGATTGGCCGTAAGTGATGTTATTGTATTTGAAGATGCGCTTCACGCTGTAAAAGCCGCAAAATCAGCCGGTTTTTATACTGTGGGTGTGTTTGATGGCAGAAATAGAGATGATAAAGACGATATTATTCATATAGCAGATGAATTTGTATTCAGTTTAAATGAATTTGAGGTGAGTTAATGAAAAAAGTGCTTACAATTGCCGGGGCGGATTCAAGCGGAGGCGCAGGAATACAGGCGGACATTAAAACTATGACTGCTCACGGTGTTTACGCAATGAGCGTTATAACGGCGTTAACGGCTCAAAACACAACCGGGGTTTATGGTATTTTTGACGTTAGCCCGGATTTTGTTGCCAACCAGTTTGATTGCGTTTTTACGGATATTTTTCCCGATGCCGTTAAAATTGGAATGGTTCACAACAGCTCAATCATTGAAGTAATTGCTGATAAATTAAAACAATATAATGCAAAAAACATTGTGGTTGACCCTGTTATGGTTTCGACAAGCAAAAGCAGGCTTATTGATGAGAAAGCAACTGAGGGACTTATTAAAAAGCTTTTTCCTTTAAGTAATTTAATAACACCAAACATTGTTGAGGCGGAAGTACTTAGCGGCATTGAAATAAACAATAAAATTAGCAGTGAAAAAGCCGCTGTGAAGTTATATGAATTTTTAAAAGGAAGCGTTTTAATAAAAGGCGGCCATTTTACAGATAATGCCGACGATTTACTTTATGACGGCAAAACCATGCATTGGATTAGCGGCGAAAGAATAAACAATACTAACACCCACGGGACAGGCTGTACATTGTCTTCCGCAATTGCATGTAACCTTGCCTGTGGGATGACAATGCTTCAAAGCGTTGAAAATGCTAAAAATTATGTTGCAGGTGCTTTGAGAGCAAACCTTGATTTAGGGAAAGGCAACGGACCGTTAAACCATTGTTATGAATTAAAGAGGGTTGGGGAATGAAAAGAGTTTTTGTAATAATTTGCTTTCTTGTACTCGTATTATCATCGGCGTGCAGTAAACGAGATGCCGACTTAACATATAACCCCCAAAATACACCAAATGAGGCAGACATAACAGAACCCATAAGCGACAATATAAGTAACAATGGCGGTACTGTTGTTCAATACGGTGATACTGTTTATTTCCTTGCGATGACAGACAAGGGGAGTAACTCAAATTCCCAGCAAGCAATTTTTGCTATGGGAGTTGAAGGTGCTGAAATGCAAAAAATAGTTGAGGTTAATTATGGGAATTTTTATATAATTGATAATTACATAATTGCCCGGGCAAATAATAATATCGAGTACCAAATAGCAAAGATGCTGTGCTGGCGAGTGTAAACAGCGACGGTACAGATTTAAAGACAATTGCCTCCATACCAGCACAAATTTTTAAATTTGAAGGTGAATTTTCTGAACTGAATATATTGTAGATTTTGGGTTGTGCGGGGACTGGATAATTTTAACCGTTGAAGCAGCAGGAGAATATGTTTATTTTGGTGTTGATGTTCCTGCTCCACACCTGTTAATGTTTTGTCAAATTGCTCTAGAGAACTAAAATGCACAAAACTTATGGCCGAAGGATAAACAACAAAAGTGATATATAAAATTAAACCCTCGGAAAAACCGGGGGTTTAATTTTATAATAAGATTTTCTTTAAAGAACTAATTATATAATCAATTTCTTCATAAGTATTAAAATAACCAAAGGAAAAGCGTACCGTACCATGTGGATATGTTCCTAAAGTTTTATGTGCGTTAGGGGCGCAGTGCAGTCCGCATCTTGTCATTATGCCGTAATTTAAGTCAAGCTCGGCAGAGATTTCAGCATTATCTCTAGTAGGAAAATCCAGTGAAACTACAGAAACTCTATCTTTAGTATCTAGCTTTCCTACAATTTTAACTTTGTTAATTTTCATTACCCCGTCAATAAATTTTTCTGTTAAAACCATTTCTTTTTCATGTATAGATTTTATTGTTACATCGTTTATGTATTCAACAGCTTTTTTTAGCCCTAAAATTGCAGGTATGTTTGGCGTGCCGGCTTCAAACTTGTCCGGCAAAAAGACAGGCTGTTCAAGCTCGTGAGATAAACTTCCGGTGCCGCCGGTTACAAGCGGCTCTATGCAGTTTGCAAAATCACTTGTAATAATAAACCCACCGATACCTTGGGATGCCAGAAGCCCTTTATGCCCGGTAAATGCCAGCGCATCAATGTTTTCTGCGTTAATCTCTAAAACCCCTGCTGTTTGGGCGGCGTCTACAATAAGCCTTATATTGTTTTTCCTGCAAATTTCGGAAATATCATTTATTGGGAGAATTGTTCCGCAAACGTTGGAAGCATGAGTCATAACCATGGCTTTAGTATTTTGATTTATTAACGGTTGAATTTTGTTTATATCAATAGAACCGTCGTTTTCGCATTGTATAACGTCAATTATAACCCCTTTTTTTGAAAGCTGGGTTAATGGGCGCATTACGGCGTTATGCTCCATAGAGGTTGTAATTACGTGGTCTTTTTCTTTTAAAAAGCCAATTAATATCATATTAAGAGAATATGTAACACTTGGAGTAAAAATCACGTTTCTAGGGTCGGAAGTATTAAACATTGTGCAAAGGAGCTGTCTTGTATTTAATATATCAAAGGATACGTTATAAGCGGATTCGTAACCGCCACGGTTAACATTACACCCGACAAAATCCAGAAAATCTTTCATAACATCTGAGACACCGGGAGCTTTAGGAAAAGACGTTGCACTATTATCAACATAAACTTTTTTCATGACATACCTCTCATAAAAATATTTGATAAATACTATTATAATTATTAATAAAAAATATTGCAACAAATTTCTTACGAATATATAATAAGGCATAATTTTAGAGGAGTGAGATAATGATTAAAAATTTAAAAATGCCGTTAGTAGGAGCATTAGTTGCAGTTATTTCATTAACGTTGGTTGCGCTTGGAAACCCGGCAAACATGGGCTTTTGTATAGCCTGTTTCCTTAGAGATACAGCCGGAGCACTGGGACTACATGATGCGGCAGTGGTTCAATATGCAAGACCAGAAGTTATAGGAATTATTTTAGGTGCGTTTATAATATCCATTGTTACAAAAGAGTTTTCACCCAAAGGCGGTTCTGCCCCTGTAACAAGGTTTATTTTAGGGGCATGTGTTATGATTGGAGCTTTAATTTTCCTTGGCTGCCCATTAAGAATGGTACTCCGCATAGCAGGAGGAGATTTAAATGCGGTTGTTGGTTTGTTTGGTTTTGCAGCTGGTATATTTGGTGGTGTATTCTTTTTAAACAAAGGTTATTCGCTGAAACGTACATATGATATTACAAAAACAGACAGCATTATTTTGCCTGTACTTTCTATAATTCTTTTATTTGTACTTGTTGTGTTTCCAAGCATTTTAAAGTTTTCAGAGGAAGGCCCGGGGTCTTTACATGCGCCTGTTTTGGCTTCTCTTGCCGCAGGGCTTATAATAGGGGTTGTTGGGTATTTATCAAGGCTATGCTTTGTTGCAGGAATAAGGGATTCAGTGCTTTTTAAAGACTTTTCAATGCTTTCTGTGCTTATTTCAATTATTGTAGTTGTAGCTATAGGAAACATAACTCTTGGCAACTTCAACTTAGGTTTTGAAAACCAGCCAATTGCTCACACTGACGGGCTTTGGAACTTTTTAGGCCTTGCCCTTGTTGGTTTTGGTTCTGTGCTTTTAGGGGGTTGCCCGTTAAAGCAAACTATCCTTGCAGGAAGCGGAAATTCGGATTCAGTTGTTACAGTTTTCGGTATGCTTGCCGGGGCGGCTATTTCTCACAACTTTAAGCTTGCATCTTCTGCTAAAGGCGTTACAGACAACGGCAAAATAGGTTTTGCAGTAGCTCTTGTAATAATGGTTGCTATTGCTGTTTATAATACGTATTTCAGCAAAAAAGAGGCGTGAGAAATGAAAAGTTATTTAGCCACATTTTATAGCCATTACGGAGCACTTACATTTTTTAATATTCTTAAAGAGAAAAATATAAACCCAAAGCTTATGCCTGTACCACGAAAAATAAGTTCATCCTGCGGAACATGTGTCTCATTTGATTACGACGGGGAAATTAACTTTAGCTCTGTTGAATTGGAAGGAATCTTTGCTGTAACAAATAATAAAATCCAATTGGTATATAAGCCTTAATTTTAATTAAAACACGAATACTAATATTTTAAACGTTCATTACGGAAAAACTATCGTTTGTTACAATTCCTTTGACAGCATTAATCGCAGAATATATAATATTAGAGTAATTACCGATACAGCTTGTGTTGATGTTTTTAATAACTGGGACTATAATTACAGAATAGGTCATTAACATAGTTAGAAGTGTGCTTTCAAAAACATTAAGGGGCAACTGATATGAATTTGACAAGACGTGATATTCTTTTGGTGTTGTGCATAACTTGTGTAAGCTTCGATGCTTTTATTATTCTTTGTATAATTGCTCTAGGGCGAGTTTGTTTTTTTCTTGCACAAAGCACCGGGTCATTTCATAATGATTGGTGGTTGTATATACCTTCAAGTGCTATTTGGATAACAGCAGTGCTTTTTGCTACACAGTCTATTTTTTTATATAGGTATTTAAAAAAGGATACTGAAATGGAGACTTTGAACAGGCTCTAAGATAATATCATGCATTTATTTATATTTAGTAAAACGTAATGGGGGCTTAATTATGAAATTAACGCAAGTAATAATAGGGATCGTCGTTATAAATACAATTGTTTCGTCGAATATTGAAACTGTTCTTGCGGAAAAAAATAAGGATTACCCAAGATTTGTGCAGAGTCAACCGTATGTTGAGAATGGAATATTTGCAGATATAGTAACAGACCAAAGCGGAGCGGAATGGATTATCGAAAGATCAGCGCTAGACGGAGGTACGTCGGCTGGATTTATGGAAGAAGTTATTGACCATAATGGTAAAGTATGGGAAATAGTAAAATCAGCTGTTAATGGTACTAATTCCGTTAAAGACCTCGAAGATAAAAACCAATTTTCAGTTATTAATAAAATAAATACATATCGTATCAAAAATCCATATGATGGAAGCATAAGTAGCTTTGACGTAAACCTCCAGTTTTCAGCAGGTTCAGCATGGTATAACATAATTTGTAATGAAATTAGTGTTAAAAACAATTCACCAAAACCCAGTAACGTCTATGTTAAAAACATTAGAAAAGATCAATCATTTGGTTTTATAGAGTTTTGGAGTTCGGATTTAAAAACTGAATTTAAAATTGTAGCGTTCGGGTATATGTTTAACGGCAATAATATTGTTGAAACAAGGGCTGAATAAAACTTAAAAGCCGTGTATGTACATAACCATACACGGCTTTTGCATGTTATTTAAGACTTCTGCTTCCGGGTTTAACCGCTTCTGTTTTGCCTTCTTTGCAA
>CAZJGG010000055.1:0-20781 GCA_964545475.1 uncultured Eubacteriales bacterium
AATGAAATTGGAAGAGGATTATTTTTAGGGCGTGTTGAATATTAAATAAAAAATTACAAAACGATGTAAAAACGCCCCTAAATCCGGTGGTTTTTACATCAGAAATTTTCCAAATGAGGATTATTCAACACGCCCTTTTATGAAAACAGTATTTAATTGTCCACTATTAAATAGAAAATCGAAGATGGCGACTGTTATGATACTTAATTGGTATTAGAGCCTGTTAAAAGTCTCGCTTTTAGTGGATTTTCGATCAAATTTCGGGAATTCTTTGCATATTAAGTTCTTTATATTGCAATAATTAGCGGTTGCTAAGCTTGCTTTTATCCGCTGCCACAATATTTACAATTTCTCTGCCAGAACGGCAATTATCAAATGTTCCTTTAGATATTTCCTCTATTACGTCATTTAAAAGGTTTTCATAGTAAGATTCTGTAGTAACTTCTGTTGATGTTTGTGTAAAATGTTGTTGGCTCTTGCTTGAAGCAATGCTTGCATATTCTTCTTTAACTTGTTGGATTAATTCATCACGTTTCATTTCATATGCTCCTTTAGAGCCTGTCTAAAATCTCCATTTTGGCGTCTTTTCGGCGAATTTTCCGAATTGCTGCGTCAGCGGCAAACGCCCATACTTCTTAAAGTATGAACGTTCACCGCTTCCTTGCACTTCGGAAAATTTGCTCGAAAACACACCAAAAGCGAGATTTTAGACAGGCTCTTATATTTTTTTATAATGTGTGTAATAACATTGCAATATATACAAGAAGCATCTTTAATTAAAATAAATATTTTTAAAATATTAAAGCCACGCAAGATATTCTTTATGGTGCAAACTGTTTTTAAGCCATACGAAGTTAAATTCCCGTCTGACGGGAAAGCCTTTTATCATCAATTCTTTTAATTCTCCGGAAGAAAGCTCCTGTTTTGCCGCCGCACGGTACAAGAAAGTAACCCCCAGGTTATCGGCCACCAATTCCTTAATGGCACTCATATTGCCAATTTCGCATACTTTTTCAAACCCACCGATGCTCAAATTGTATTCACGCAAAATCTGTTCCAGAACATCTCGTGTGCCTGAGCCGCTTTCTCGAAGGATTAGCCTTTCTCCCAGCATTTTACTTAGGAGCAATGGTTTTCCTGCCAGAAAATGTTTCGCACCGCAAACGGGGATAAACTCCTCAATGGAAAACAATGCACAGCTGTATTGGGACTTATCGAAGTAACCCTCGAGAAGGGCAAAGTCAATTTCCCCGTCACGGAGTTTTTTAAGCAGAACCTGGGTGTTTTCTACAGGCATTGAGATATGAACATTCGGATATTCTCTTAAAAGTTGACCTATAATACCTGGAAGCACAAATTCACCGATGGAAAGCGTTGCGCCAAAGCGCAGCAAACTAACGTTTAGGCTTTCGTTCAACAGCAGATTTCGCATATGGTCGCTGTCGGCGCTCATTGTTAATGCAAATTCTTGCAGCTTTTCCCCTCTCTCAGTAAGCATAAGCTTTTTATCTCTATAACCAAAAAGCTTGCCGCCGTAAATTTCTTCTAAATATTTTATGTGCTGTGACACTGCTGGCTGGGTAATATGCAGATATTCGGCAGTTTTAGTGTAGTGACCAATCCTGCATAACGCAAGAAATGTTTCATGACGGAAATCTAGCATTGTTTCCTCCATTAAATTAACTTATTGGATTATAAAAAATCATAATTTGATTTTATTATAAAAATAATGTAAAATCAATAAAAAAGTGGTGGAGGAATCTTTGTGGGACTTATTAAAAAATATGGAGCAGGATTTGTGCTAACTGTATTACTAGGCTTTATAGCAAACTATATCAGCGGTTTTATTCCATACCACTTGATAAGCGGCGGCGTGTTTGCGCTGATAATCGGTATGTTGCTTAATCCGTTGGTTTCAAAATATGGTTTTTTTAAAGGCGGAATAGGGCTTGTGTCAAAACAGGTTCTTAGGCTTGCAATTATATTAATGGGCATTACATTAAGTTTTGCCCAGGTATTTCAAGTGGGCAAATATTCTTTAATTGTTATGTGTTTTACACTTCTTATGGCATTTGGCGGAGGGTATTTGTTGGGCAAGATGTTTGGTATGAACTGGAAGTTATCTGGGTTAATTTCGGCAGGGACAGGCATTTGCGGCGGCTCTGCCATTGCGGCTATTGCGCCTACAATAGATGCCGAGGACAGAGACATTGCTTACGCAATTTCCGCAACTTTTATATTTGATGTGCTTATGGTTGTTCTTTTTCCAATTGCAGGTAGATATTTCAATATGAGTGATATGGGTTTTGGTCTTTGGGCCGGAACGGCAGTTAACGACACTTCTTCTGTTGTAGCAGCAGGATACGCTTTTTCAGATGCAGCCGGTGCGTTTTCAGTAATTGTTAAGCTAACACGAACATTGTCAATTATCCCAACAGTGCTTGTATTTTCGTTCATTAACGAGAGATTGAACGCAAAAGCAGTGGTTAATGATAAACATAGGGTTGGCGTGCAGAAAAAGAAAATAAACTTTAAAAAGATATTTCCATATTTTATTTTAATGTTCCTTGTTATGGTTGCTATTAAGAGTACCGGGTATATACCGGAGTCTTTAAGCTCTAGCGTTGCCACTCTTTCCAAATTCTTTATGGTAATGGCACTAGGTGCAATTGGGCTTAAAACTAATTTTAATGAGGTGTCCAAATCCGGATTTAAACCCATGTTACACGGTTTTATCATTTCGGCTCTCGTTGTGGTTGTGTCCTTTGTGGTACAGCAGTTTTTGGGGCAGATTTAATAAGAGCCTGTTTGGAATCTCGCTTTTAGTGGATTTTTGAGCAAATTTTTTGAATCGCAAGGAAGTGGTGAACGTTCATACTAGAAGAAGTATGGGCGTTTGCCACTGACGCAGCGATTCGGAAAATTTGCCGAAAAGACACTGAAATGGAGATTCTACACAGGCTCTAAGAGCTACTTTAAGCAAAAATCATTTCATTTAAAAGAAATTTTGGTGAAATGGTTTTTTTATTTGTGTTTTACAATATAGAATTGCTATATAGACATATAAGTCTATTTTTGGTATACTAAGGTGCGAATTTGCAAAAGCAAAATATTCTACACAAAAAATCTTATTTTTTAGGGACTGTTTAGAATCTCGCTTCTGGTGGATTTTTGAGCAAACTTTACGAGGCAACCGCTGACATACAATCCGTAAAATTTGCCAAAAAATGATAAAATGGAGGTTCTCAATAGGCTCTTAGATAAACACGTCAAAAAGAAACACTCTATTCATCGCTTCTCACTGTTCGTTAGCTATTCATTGAGTTTTTAGATAATTTTAATCACCTTTGTAAAAAAATCTGGAGGGAACTTAAGATTATGAACGTTAATACAAGACCGATAGGATACCTTTTAAAATTAATGAACATTTCGTACACTGAACTTGCGGCAGCTATATATGTAGAAAGAACTGTTGTGAATAAATGGGCGTTAGGCAAGCGCTCTTTTCACTCAGGGTCAAAGCATTATGAAGAAGTTGTGGACTATATTATTCAAGTAAATAATAATAAAAATATACTTGAAAACTTTTTTGAAAACATTTATCCTAATTTGCCAAAAGGCAGCACATATACTAAAGATTGTATAAATAAATTTTTATCAACCTATAACATAGAACCAGATGTTTATAGCCTTATAGCTGAGGCGAAAAACAGTACAGTTTACTGCAACATACCTATTTACAATAATACTTTTGGCAGGTTTTCCGCACTTATGCAGTTGCTAAATGATGTTAAAAATTCAGAAAAAAAGCAAGAGTTAGTTTTATATGATAACGAACAGTTTGAATGGATTTCGGAAAATGAAAATTATACAAAGAATTTTTTTAATCAAATGATAGAGGTGCTTCAAAATGGACACCACGTTACTATTATATTGGATGTACATTATCTAGAAAGTTATTATAAGTTTGGGCTACTAATTTGCCAGCTTCATTTATATAAAAATCTAGTCGAATATTTTTTTATATCAAATAAAAACCCACGTATTATATACACTTGTTATCTCGCAAAGGGAAAAGCAATAGTTATGGGTAACAGAATGTCAAATGGAGAGCTTTATACAACTGTTTTGAGAGATCCGTTTTCTGTATCTGCGGCTGAGGAACAGGTTAAAAATCAGTTGAAAAGCTGTACCCTGTATAGAATGATACAAAATGATAAAGAACGTTTTAAAGTTTTTGATATTATTAGAACTTTAGAAAAAACTAATGATTTAGTATATCTGTATGGATCGGGTTTATCATATGTTACAATGAGCAGAGAGTTATTATCAGAAGTATTGAAAAAAAATAATGTTACAGGTGAAAAGAAAGAACAAATTTTACGCTTGCATGACAATCATCATGCCCTTAGTTTTAACAAGGTTTCTGACGAACCTAAGTTTAGGCAAATGTGTTATTTAGAAAACATTCAAGATAACTTATTGATAAATGATATTCATGTAAATGAATTATCAGTTCTTATAGGCAAAAGAATAATAATAAATAAAGAAATGCATATACAACATATTAAAGATACCATTAGATTATTAGAATTTAAGGGAAATTTTAAGATAGGGTTATTAAGGATAAACGACCCTTATTATGGAAGTAAATTAAGTTTTTTATGTAGAAAAAATCAATACTATTTAACGTGCCAAAACCAGTTAAAAATAACTAGGGAAGTATATATTGTTAACGGAGTAATAGAACTAATGGATAGAGAATGGCATCACAATTTGCCATTAGAATATAAAGATAATATGAAAGTTGCACAGAAATTGCAGCAGCTTTTGAGTATGATAACTAAAGCAGAGTAGGTAACGTTTGGTCTTGTGCCCAAATGTGTGCCCAAAATCATTAGTGGCAAATATGCATATCCTATTTACTTTTGTATTAATTACTATATAATCAAGTATAAGTATACTTAAATAATGACATTAGAGTATGACTACAAGCAAAGTAACGGTTTTGTTTAACATCTTTTCTTGTCCCGAAACTGTTTTTAAGAGCATGTTCAGAATATCGCTTTTGGTGGGTTTTTGAGCAAATTTTTCTAGGCAACCGCTTAAGAAGTAAGGAAGCGGCGACGACGCATATTCGGGAAATTTGCCATAAAGAAGCAAAAATGGAGATTCGGAACTGGCTCTAAGAGGGCAATAAAAATAAATAAACCAAAACTCCGGGGAGGAAAATTAAATGAAAAACTTAAATGTAAGACCAAAGCTTTTTGTTTCGTATGCAATTTTAGTTATATTGTTTGTAGTTTCCACTGTAGTTACTTTAATTAATATGAATTCTGCCCAATCACAATTTTCCAAATTTATTTATTCTCCTTTTGAAGTGCGTGCAGCATCACTTAGGTTAAAATTACGTTATGAAGAAATACAAAAATACATATTTGAATCAATAATACGAACTGATAAAGATAGTTTAGAACGATGCATAAATGATGTTAATAATGCTGCGAATGTATTACGGGATGATTTTGCAATTATTGAAGAACGCTTTGACGGCGACAGGCAATTGGTGGAAAACATCAAAGGTCTGCTCACTGACATGAATGATATAAGAAACGAAATACTATCGCTGGCATCTCAAAACCGTAATGATGAAGCAATTAAATTAAACGATGAAGAATATATTCCAAAAATTTTGGAAGTTTATAAAAATTTAGACCCGATTATTGAACACGCTACAGATAACGGTAGCACTCTTAGCAAAGACATATCAAGAATTGTTGCATATATGATTTTTATTTCGATACTTTCATGTGTATTGATTGTTATACTTTCAATTATTTTAGGTGTTTATATTTCAAGGTTAATAACAAGACCATTAATTCAAGTGAAAAATGCTGTTGAGGATATTGCAAACGGTAATATGAATACAAATGTATCTTACGATAGTAGAGATGAAATAGGTCAGCTTACAAAATCCACTAAAAGAGTTTGCGCAACGATTTCTACGTTTGTAAACGATGTTGGTAACCTTGTTTCTGATTTTGAAAAGGGCAACATTGATGCAAGAATAGAAGATAATAGATTTGATGGCGATTATAAAGCTTTGGCTCAAGGCATTAATTCTATGTGTGGCTCTTTAATTGATGAAAACTTAATGATTGTAGAAGCCTTTGGCGAGTTAGGCTCTGGAAATTTTAATGCTAATTTAAAACAATTGCCAGGGCAAAAAGCTGTTTTTAATGAAAAATTTGAGGCTTCTAAGAAAAATATAAATGAACTTAACGCTGATCTTACTAAATTAATAGATAGCGCATTAATTGGTAAGTTAGATGTTAAAGTAAATTCTGATGCTTATATTGGAGGCTGGAAAGAGATAACAGAAGGGCTGAACAATTTACTCTTAGCTGTTAATAAGCCTATTCAAGATGCAAATTCAATATTAAGCCAGTTATCTAAAGGGCATTTTGATGTTGATTTTAATAATAACTATAAGGGCGAATTTTCTGAAATGATGAGCTCTATGGAGATAATGGTTAAGGCTATTGGTTCTTACATAAATGAAATAACGGATATTCTTGAAGCTATTGCTAAAGGTGACTTGCGAAACTCTATTTCTCGTGAATATGTTGGGCAATTTGACTCAATAAAGAAATCTATAAATAACATTAACAAAACTCTAAACATAACAATAAATGATCTTAAAACATCTGCTGATAATGTATTAGTTGGCGCAAAGCAAATTTCAGAATCTTCTATGGATTTAGCAAGCGGTGCTTCTAATCAAGCCAGTGCAATTGAAGAGCTTAATGCTTCCATTACTATTATTAACGAGCAGTCAATAGAAAATACGCAAAGAACAAAGAAGGCAAACGAATTATCCATACGTTCAATAAGTAGTGCGGAAAATGGTAACAAAGAAATGATATCAATGCTTAACTCAATGGATGATATTAAGAAATCGTCACATGATGTATCAAAAATAATTAAAGTTATTGATGACATTGCTTTCCAGACAAATTTGTTAGCGCTTAATGCCGCTGTTGAAGCAGCACGAGCAGGCGAAGCAGGTAAGGGGTTCTCTGTTGTTGCCGAAGAGGTTCGTACTCTTGCCGCAAGAAGCCAAGCTGCGGCAAAAGAAACAGAGACATTAATTAATGAAACAATAAATAAAATAAATTCAGGTACAGAAACTGCAACATTAACCTCTGAGGCTCTTAAAGCTATTGTTGATGATATAAACTCTATTTCAGAAATAATTATTGCAGTTGATACTGCTAGTAACGAACAAACCGAGGGTATATCTCAAATTACAACAGGCATAAATCAAATATCCGAAGTTGTTCAAAACAATTCTTCAACGTCAGAGGAATCTGCGGCTGCAGCGCAGGAGCTTAACAGTCAATCAGAAGTGCTTGCCGGAATGGTTTCTAACTTTAAACTTAGTTAAACCTCATCGAATTCATGTTAATTTAAGCGCATTCTCCCAAAAAAGCCGCATAACATTTTAGTTATGCGGCTTTTTTGGGAGTTTTTAAAGACTTAGATTATCTGTCTTACTTTTTCTCTTAATGGGAGAACAAAAGACGGGGAAACCGAGAGCTCATCCACTCCAATAGAAATAAAATAATCAGTTAGCGACAAATCAGCACCAAGTTCACCGCAAATTCCAACCCAAATACCGTTTTTATGGGCGTTTTCAACAACCATTGCAATTAGCCTTAAAATAGCAGGGTGTTTTGTATTGCAAAACGGTTCTAGACTTGGGTTTTGTCTGTCTATTGCTAAAGTATACTGAGTTAAGTCATTAGAACCTATACTGAAAAAGTCAACTAATTCTGCAAGCTCATCGCTCATTATTGCAGCAGCCGGGGTTTCAATCATAATACCAAACTCAATATTTTCAGAATAAGGTAATCCATCGTTTTTAAGCTCTGTTTTTACCTCTTCTACTATTTCTAATATTTGTTTTACTTCCGATGAACAAATTATCATGGGGAACATTATGGCTAGGTTGCCGAATACTGAAGCACGTAGTAATGCTCTAATTTGCGTCTTAAAAATTTCAATTCGGGTTAAGCATATACGTATGGCTCGAAAACCCAATGCCGGATTTTCCTCTTTTGGCAAATTAAAATAATCAATCTGTTTATCTGCGCCAATATCTAGGGTACGAATTACAACACGTTTACCGCCCATTGATTCAAGAACTTTCTTATATACGGAAAATTGTTTTTCCTCGGTTGGATAATCGGTTTCTTCTAAGTAAAGGAATTCACTGCGGAAAAGCCCGATGCCCCCTGCATCATTTTGTAATACTAAGCCAATGTCATTAATACTTCCGATATTAGCATAAATATCAATCTTTTTTCCGCTTAATGTCACGTTTTCTTTTCCTTTTAATTCTTGTAACAGACGTCGTTTTTCCTGCTCTTCTCTTTGCTTAGTTGTATATTCAGTTAAAGTTTCTTCATCAGGGTTAATAAAAACTTTGCCAAGTTTGCCGTCAATAATTGCAAATTCACCGTCATATTCTTCTTTTAAGTAATCGTCTAAGCCTATTACTGCCGGGATATTCATAGTACGTGCAAGTATTGCAGTATGCGAATTTGATGAACCATGTTTTGTTATAAAAGCAAGAACGTTATCTTTTTCAAGCTGAACAGTTTCGCTGGGAGCTAAATCGTCTGCGGCAATTATTACGGGCTCTGTTGCTTTAACAGTTTTATCAACACCGCCTAAAATATTTAAAAGTCTGTTTGTAATATCTTTAACATCGGCTGCTCTGGCTTGCATATAAGTATCTTCCATAGCAGAAAACATATTTGAGAAATTGTCGCCTGTTACAGCAATAGCATAATCTGCATTAACACTTTGCATTTTTATAATATTTATTATAGAATCGCAATAATCTTCGTCTTCAAGCATCATTTTGTGTATTTCAAAAATCATTGCATTTGCTTCGCCGACGTCTTTTAATGCAGTTTCATAAATTTGTTCAAGCTCTGATATTGCAGTTGCTTTTGTTTGCTCAAATCTTTTAATTTCAGCTTCCATGTCATCTGTATGATAACGTTTAACTTCATTATTTCCACGTTTGAAAAATAATATTTTCCCTATAGCTATTCCGCCGCAAACAGATTTTCCTTCTAAAATCATCATTACTATTGCCCCCCAACGCTAACTATAAGCTGGCCTTAATTAATTCGCTTAAAGAAAATAATGCATTTTCCTCGTCTTCTCCATCAATAGCAATTGTAATTTCATCATTTTTTTTTGCTCCAAGGGCCATTACAGAAAAAATCTTCTTTAGATCCCCTTTTTTCTCCCCTTTAGAAATAGTTATGAAACTTTTAAATTCCATAGCTTTTTTAACTAAAACCCCGGCTGGTCTTGCATGTATCCCTTCGGGGTCTTGAATTATATAACTAAATGATTGCATAATATCCTCCTTATTTAAAGTTATTTAACAAATATTTCTCCGCCTCATAACACCATAAACCGTTGTTTGCATCAACAATATCCGCCAATTCTATAAATCTTTTATCTTGCTGCCCTTTTTCTCTTAGCTTCTTAAGTTCGGTTAGCTCCATATTAATATGGTTGTATACGAGTTTCTTGCCTCCGGGTATACTGGGGAGGTTTAATATAGTTTCAGCAGCGCAGTCAATCCCGCCTATATGAGTTACCATAACAGCTGGGTTTATTTTGCCTTCGCTTGATAGCTTTAGTGATTCTTTTAAGTCATCGGTGTTGCCGCCTGTAGTTCCCATAATATGTGTCATATTGTAATGAACATTGTAATAGTTAACAGGGGCGGAAAATTCTGTGTCAGTGGGCCCTGCAAAGAAATTAAGGCAACCGTCTCTGCCTAAAATCTTGTCTGCCTGTATAAGAACGTCTTTAACAGGGGCATATGCAAAAACATCATCAAAGCCGCCGTCTGATATTTCAAGTAATTTTTTTACAGGGTCTTTTTCTGTTTTTGTATTGATATAAACAAGTTCAATACCTATTTCTTTTGCGTGTGCCGCCGGAAATAATTTTTCGGCTCTTTTTAAGCGGTCATCGTCTATATCAGTAACAACCAAAAGGCCTGGTCTGCGGTCACAATGCAGAGCATAATCAATTGCCCCAAGGCCCATTGGCCCTGCTGCGGCTAAAAGTGCAGTTTTTCCGCCCTCTTTAATGCCCATGTTATGTTCATAACATCCCATTTTGGTGTGGTAATTTGCATGAAAAGCACCTATAATACATGACATTGGCTCTGCAAGTGAAGCTTCGTAATATGACTTCCCGTCGTAGTTAAGCAAACAATCCAGTTCCATAACTTCATGGGGAATAATATTGTAAGTTGCATTGCCGCCAAAAAATTCATATGAGTAGCCAGGACTCCACATAGTCCCTTTATAGTTTAATGCAGGCTGTAATGCAAATTTTGTTCCCTCTTTAAATTTATCTTTATGCTTGCTTCCGACTTTTATTATGTTTCCGGAACATTCGTGACCCATAATAACAGGGTTTGTTGCAATATTTTTAGGCACACGTTTGTGGGCTGTACCAAGTGAAGCACATTTATAAGTAGACATACAAACGCTGTCTGAAATTACTTCTACTAATATTTCATCATCTTTAATTTCCGGAAGTTCAAATTCTTCAAGCCGCAAATCTTTTGCGTCATAAAGCCTGACTGCTTTTGTTTTCATTATAAAAACTCCTAACCTCTATAAATTCAATTAACATTGTGTAAAGTTAACAAGACTTTTAAGTTTTAATATTTCTTCATACTCTGCCGGTTGAGTGCCGCTTACAGTTACATTCGCTGCGCTTGTGGCAATTGCCATTTTAACTGTATCTTCAGGAGTATCGCCCCTAAGCTCGCTTAGAACAAGGGAAGCAACCATAGAATCGCCTGCGCCCACAGTACTTTTAACATTGACCTTTATACCGTTACTAATAATTGTTTTATCTTTAGTATTAAATAAAGCCCCGTCCCCTCCTAAAGATACAACAACTTTTTGTATACCCAGCTCAATAAAGTATTTACAAGCTTCTTTAATTTCCTGGATATTATTAAATTTTTTACCGAAATAACTTTCAAGTTCTGCAATGTTAGGCTTAATTAAATAGGGAACGGCCTTTATTCCTTCTTTAAACATTTCGCCGTCTACATCTAAAAAAACTTTTGCTCCTTTTTCTTTGCACATATTTGTTAGTGTATAATAGATATCTTTACTAACACCTTGTGGTATGCTCCCTGAAAATATTGTTATGTCTCCTGGGTTTACAGCGTTTATTAGTTTTTCTTTAACTTTATTAACAATATCTGAAGTAACAAAGAAACCGCTTTCGTTAATGTCAGTATTCATGTTGTTTGCTGTGTCTATGATTTTTAAGTTTACCCGTGTTTCCCCATCTGCAAATACAAAATCCGTAGCAATATTTAATTGCTCTACATATTCTTTAACAGCGTTTCCGTTATTTCCCCCAAGTATCCCCATGGCAATAGAATCTAGCCCCATGCTTTTTAAAACCTTTGAAACATTTATCCCTTTACCGCCGCCGTCTATCCGCATAGATGTTATACGATTAACTTCCCCGGGATTTAAACCGGGGATTTCTACGGTTTTATCCAAAGCCGGGTTTAGTGTTAATGTTATAATCATAGATCCACCTTCAAATTCACGAAACATTCATAAAGAAAATGTTTATCGTTAGAAAATTTAATTTTATTAAATAATTCCTCGTCCATAGCAAATTCTGATATTGCCGCAAGAACAGGTAAATGTTCATCATTTGCTCCGGCAATTCCAACAACTAGATACGCCTTTTCATCTCCGAAATCTACTCCGTCCTTAAATTGTAAAACGGAAATGCCTGTTTTTTTAATAAACTTCTTAGCCTCCGAAGTGCCATGGGGAATCGCAAGACCTTCGCCCATATATGTGCTTACAATATTTTCCCGGGCTATCATTGCGTCTATGTAGCCTTCATCTACACAACCACGCTTTAAAAGTAACTCTCCTGCCATTTTGATAGCTTCTACTTTATCAACAGTTTCAAGACCTACCTTAATATCTTCTATATTAAGAATAGAGCTTTCTTTCTTTTTACCAAATCCGAAAAGCGCCATAGTCTTCCTCCTATTTTTTATATAAATTATGAAAGTATTTCTTTAATCTTTTTTTCAACTGCCAACTTATCACTTTCAAGCAGAAACGGTGATACTTTTACACAGGGGATGCTTCCTGTATTTATATCAGCAGTAGAAACAATAAAGTTAATACCTTTAGCCATAAGCTTTTCTTGGTCGAAATCTGAAGTTGCAATATTTTGAACTATGTTAATATTATTAAATTCCTTTAAAAGTCTTGCTGCTAGCAGCCTTGAAGATACCATGCCAGAAGGGCAGCTAACAACGATTTTACATACACGGTTTTGGCTAACTTCTTTATCTTCAAGAGCTGTTCCTAAATGCATGGCAATAAACCCGATTTCCTCAGGGGGGATTGATATTCCCAGTTCATCCTCTGCAATTTTGGCACATAACACTGCCATATTATAGACATGTCTGTAGTGTTCCTTTATATTGTCTATTAGAGGGTTTGTAATTTCCAGACCCAAAGAAATTCTTTTATAGGCATGGGTAAAATGAGAAAGAAAGCTTTCATAAAACCTTGATGCTCTTGTTAAGACAAGTGAAGTTTTGTTTTCTACAAGACCGATCATTTTATCTACAACAATTTTAATTTTCTCATCGGTCTGGCTATAGTCAGAACTTCTTGCGCCAATTAGCAGCATAGTCAAGTAAGTTACTTCATTATTAGAAATATCAATTTTAAAGCTTTCTGATAATATTTTTGCAATTTCTTTAGCTGTTGATAGTTCATTAACAATATCAGAATCTACAAATAAATTAGTATCTAATTCAGTATTTTTACCATCTCTTATTCTTAGGACAAATACATATAAGTTGATCAAAAAGTTAATATACGCATGGTCATTTGCAAAAGCGAAATATTTATGCTTAATATTTCCTGCAATATCTACAATTTGTTCTAATATAGGCTTATTAATTAAATTTGTAGAGTCTTGAGCTAGTATTTTTTGAGCTAATGGCTTTTTGTCTTTTTTATCGGTTATTGTATTCCAGTCAAGGCTTGAAACAATTAGCTTACGCATGGCTCTTCGTATACATATTTCTCTGCTTTCAATATAAATACCGACACCTTGCTTTTTTATAAGCTTTACACCGTTATCAGCAAGCCATTGTTCACATTTTATAAAATCATTTGCAATTGTCGCCTCTGTAACTTTCAAGCGTTTAGTAAAAAAATAGGTTTTGATAGGTTCATTCTCTTTTAACAGCCACATTATAATAAAATTGCACCGTTCTGTTTTGCCGTAAGCAACTGTATTGGTATTTTCAGATATACTATTAATAATAATGTCAATATTATCTTTTTCTAAAGCAAGCTTTACGCCATAAGCCGGTTTTTTTATAAGTGAGGCATTAAAATCGTGTAAATAAAGTTCAACAACTTCTAGTTCACGCTGAATGGTTTTTTTACTGACAGCCAAATGTTCTGCAAGCATGTTTACAGTAATAAAGTTATCTTGCTCTGCAATTTTTGCTAATATTCGCTTTTGTCGAGAAGTAAGCAACATGTTTTCACCCCCAATATAGCTATTTGCAAAAGCATAAACAGCTTACCTGTTAATGTTTTGTAAAATTGCTCTACTATGAAAAGTAGCCGGAAATACGCCAAAATGGTTTACAAAATTGTATTTTTAGAGACTGCCTTTAGACAATTCTTCAACTAGCATATCATATTCAGGCGCATTCATGAAATTTTTAATAGATATATGTCTTGCATTTGGTATTCTTGATTTTGCTCTGTCAGTCAACGTAGATTGAGTTATAACTATTGTAGCTTCCATTGGGATAACATCAATTGCAGAATTTTTAACGGTTATTTCAACTCCTGCCTTTTCAAGCATTTTCTTTAAAACAGTTGCACCCATTGCGCTAGAACCCATGCCTGCATCACAAGCAAATATTATTAATCCTTCTTTTTTTATCGTTTCGTAACGGTTAGTTTCCTCTTTAGAAAGGTTTTTATTTTGTTTTGATTGTTCAGTTGCTTTTTCTAAGGCTTCGTCGCTTACGTCTCCGGAGCGTTTTACAATAACCATAGAAATTGCAAAAGATACAATAGTTGCAACTAAAACGCCGGCAAGTACAGGAATTAATCCGTCTTTTGGGGACATTGCCGCTAAAGCGAAAATACTTCCTGGGGAAGGTGTAGCATATAATCCTGCTCCTGTAATAACAAATGTAAATACCCCTGCAGAACCCCCGGCAATTACTGAAATTAATAACAACGGATTCATTAACACATAAGGGAAGTAAATTTCATGAATTCCGCCTAAGAAGTGAATAATTACTGCGCCCGGTGCGCTTTGTTTTGCTGTGCCTTTTCCAAACAACCAATATGCCAATAAAACACCTAAGCCAGGACCAGGGTTAGATTCTATAAGGAACATAATTGATTTGCCGCTAGCCGCCACCTGCTCTAAGCCGATAGGACCAAATATACCATGGTTAATTGCGTTGTTTAAGAAAAGTATTTTAGCCGGCTCAACAAATATTGAGATTAATGGAAGTAAGCCTGCATTGTATATAATGTCTGCGCCTGTTGCTAAAATTCCTGTTACCAAAGAGACAGCAGGCCCTATTAAAACGTAACCTAGTAACAGCAAAATTAGACCGATTATACCAAGTGAAAAGTTATTAACGAGCATTTCAAAGCCTGTTGGAATTTTTCCGTTAATAAGTTTATCAAATTTTTTAATAACAAGCCCAGCAAACGGACCCATTATCATTGCGCCTAAAATCATAGGAATTTCTGCACCTTGAATAACGCCTATAACAGCTATTGCGGCTATAATACCGCCTCTTACATCGCCGACAATTTTACCCCCTGTATAAGCAACTAAAATTGGTAATAAGTATTTAAGCATTGGGTCAACTATTGTTGCAAAAGATTCATTTGGAAGCCAACCTGTGCCAATAAATAAAGCTGTCAGAAATCCCCACGCAATAAATGCGCCGATGTTCGGCATAACCATGCTGCTTAAAAAACGACCAAATCTTTGAACCGATTGTTGAGTTGAAGTTTTATTCATTACTATTCGCCCCTTAATTTTTTATCTCTAATTTTATTTTATCTAAAAGACATAATAAATTCAAGTTTAAGATAATATGATTTAGTCGTTTTGCACTAGTGACAAAATTTTGGTGCGAAATAAAACAAGGGTTCTCGAATAGTATCGAAAACCCTTGTTATGTAATGCTTGGGAGTCAGGAAAGCTAATGGGGATTATGTTTACTATCTCCCCAATAAATAGCAAGTTGTATAATTATTTGCTTTCTAATGAAACTAGCGAACCATCTGTTTCTTCTGCAACCCGGTCTCCAATTTCAAATTTTTCTTGTTTTGTTTTTTTGGACGAAACCTTGTACTGCTTCTCTGCACCGCTATTATCTTTGACAAAAATAATTACGTCGGGGGTTGTTTGTACGACTTCTATTCTTACAATTTCCATTATTTTCTCTGCAAGGCGTTTATCCTTTGCAACTCCGATAGCTAATCCAATGCACATTCCTATCAGAAGTCCCATGGACATTCCCAAAGACATATTATCAGGGAATAGAATATTGCCATATATTAATCCGCCAGTCACGCCAAAACACATACCGAGGCTCATGTACAGAGCTGTGTACTTTTCAATTTTCTTTTTCTTGCTTTTCATTTACATTCTCCTAATACAATTCCAGTTTACTTCACCGTCTATTTTATAAATAATTCCCTATAATACGCCAAAAGTTGCCAAATTTTCATTCGACAACTTTCGACAAAACTATGGTGCGGATAACAGGACTTGAACCTGCATGGAGAAACCTCCACTAGAACCTGAATCTAGCGCGTCTGCCAATTCCGCCATATCCGCATGTTGGCGGAAAAACATTTTCCGCCATAATTTAAGTAAGCACTAATTAATATAAAACTGTTGTTGGTTGTATGGAAATATACTTTTCGTTTTGCAAAAATACATCCATAGGTATTAGTGAATTAATATAAAGCTCATTTATGCTTTCAAACGGCTTATTGTTTCTGTATTCTACAATTCTGTCCGCCATTGAGGAGGTAAGACCTTTTAATGTCATTAATTCCTCTTTTGAAGCGTTAGAAATACTTGTAGAAACAGTTATCTTGCTAATATTTTGATTAAAAACATCAGTTGATACACCTTGAACTTCCGAAAGCTCAGCTACTGTTTTAAAAAATGCATTTTTATCTCTATAACCAACAATGCTTGATGCAATTTCACCGTTTACATCTTTTAAAGCCGCAACAAGCTGCTCGACAGATGCTGTATTAATATTAGTATAATAGCTTCCAAAAGGAGGGTAATAACCGTCTGAAACAGAAGATCTTGAATAAACATCAATAAAACGTTGGTTTAAATCATATTTATCTCTGGTAATAATAGACTTTGTATAAAGTTCAGTTTTATCAGTAAATTTATAGTTTCTTCTGTAATCAATAATTCTGTCGGCATCTTGAGATGTAAAGTTAATCAGTGTTAAAAGCTCTTCTCTTGAAGCTGTGTTAATGTTTGTAGAAACAGAAGCTCTGTTTACGTTTCTGTAAAACATCTCTGGTGTAAAATCTCTTATATACCGTAAATCTTCTACCTGATAGAAATAACCTCTAGAGTTTCTATAGTCAACAATGTTTTGGGCAACATCACTTGATATGTCCAAAAGGCTGTTTAAAATTTGGGTTTTGGAAGCTGTATTTAGATTAACTAAAGCTTCGCCGTAATAAGGGGGAAGAGTTGTTCCAGGGGCATAACTTATTGTACCTCTAGTAGCAACGTCTATAAAACGTTCGTTTAAATCATATGTGTTTCTTGTTAATATAAGCTTTGAGTAAAGCTCTGTTTTGCTAACAAACCTTGTAGCTCTTCTGTAATCAATAATTTTATCAACTTCAGCGGAGGTTATATTTTTAAGAGTAAGAAGTTCTTCTCTTGAAGCTGTATTAATATCAGTACAAACGCTTATTTTCCAAAGGTTATCGTTATATATTGTGTTTGTTATGTTACGAACGTTTTTTAGTTCTGTAGGTGTATTAAAATAGCCGTTATTTGTACGATAATCTATAATGCTTTGGGCGATAACGGAGTCTACACCGGTTAATGCAGAGGAGAGCTGTGCAGAGGTTGCCGTGTTTATATTAATTGTTGTAAAACCTATACCCGGAAAATATCCGTTTGTATTTCCGTTATAGCCAGGACCAAAATAACCGCCTAAGCCATAATAACCGCCGGGGCCATAATATCCGTTGTATCCGTAATAGCCATAATAGCCGTAATTATACAAGTTCCCATAGCTGAAAGGACCGCCGTAGGCATAATATCCATAAAAATCCTCTTTGCCCGTTGGGTCGTAAGGAACTGGAGCGATGCTTAAATCTTTAAATATAAATGCATGGGCTTCTTCTTCCCGAACATCAGCATAGCCGTTTTCCAAAAGAAGCTTATTAATGATTTTTTCACCCATTGTCATAACAACAACGTTGTATCTTCCGGAATTAGATGGTACAAAGTTGTCAAACGTAATGGAAACAAGTTGCCCCATTATTTTTTCGTTTGCATAATCAAGGGCTTTTTGGTTGCCTTTAGCGTTAACGCCTACAAGCCTTACAAAAGCAGTGTCCTGTGTTCCGTAGGGTTTAACTTTAAAAGTTTCGCCGTCAATAACCTGAACAACTGTTGCAAAGCATGGTCCGTTTAGCATAACGTTTTCCGCAGCTTGAACAAACGAAAGAGACATGCATATTATTACAAAGGTAAGAAATAACGAAGCAAGTTTTTTCATTAATTCCACTCCTAACAGGATTTTAAATATTATTATTTAGGCAACTCAATTTTTGGATTAGTTTTAGATTTTCTATATAAAACAAATTTTCTGCCAATAACTTGAACCAATTCCGAACGTGTTCGACCTTGCGCAGTATTGGCAATTTCTTTAACGTCTTCATCACAATTGTTTAAAACGTTAATTTTAACAAGCTCTCTTTTTTCAAGGGCTTCGTCTATGCTTTTAGCAACCTCCGGCGTGAAGCCTTCTTTTCCAACTTGCAGTATAGAATTTTCAGAATTTATAAGCCCTCTTAAATATGAGCGCTGTTTGCTAGTTAACATTAAATTTCTCCTTTAAGAGTCTGTTCAAAGTCTCCATTTCAGTGTCTTTTCGGCAAATTTTCTTAATTGCTGCGTCAGCGACAAACGCCCATACTTCTCCTAGTATGAACGTTCGCCGCTTCCTTGAAATTCAAAAAATTTGCTCGAAAATTCACTAAAAGCGAGACTTTGAACAGGCTCTAAGACTTTTCTTTTAAAATGCTTCTGTTTACGTATATATATTCAATAGCTGAAATAATGCAAAATAGTACTGATAAAAATATAAGTACAGGGTTAATTATAGATAAAAATTTTACAACAGGCTGAAGCAAAATTGATATAATTAACGCCATTTGTGTTACGGTTTTTAATTTGCCCCAAAAACCAGCGGAAATTACAATCTTTTTTTCAAGAGCAAGCATTCGGAAGCCGGTAATAATAAATTCTCGACCGATAAGGATAATAACAACCCAAGCTTGAAGGCTTCCAAGCTGAACAAATGCTATAAGAGCAGATGCAACTAAAAGTTTGTCGGCCAAAGGGTCCATAAGCTTGCCGAAATTTGTAACTAAATTATACTTCCTGGCAATATATCCGTCAAGCCAATCCGTTAAGGAGGCAACAACAAATATAAGGGGTGCAAAAATTTGGGAAATTTGAGCAGAAACGGTATTAGACAGCAATAGCCATAAAAATACCGGAATGAGCAAAACTCTTAAAACTGTAAGCCTATTCGGCAGATTCATACAACATCTCTCCATAAAGGTCGTAATCGGCACTTTGTATAATTTTTACTTTAACAAAATCCCCCGAAATAAGTTCCCCGGGGTATTCAAAAAATACAACCCCGTCTATTTCATATGAATCCCTGTAGCTTCGCCCTGCATAAACGTCTTTTCCGGATATTTTGCCATCCACAATAACGTCTAGGGTTTTGCCAACCTGCTTATTTAATAGTTCCCCGGAAATTTCCTTTTGAAGCGCCATTATTTCTTTCATACGCTGTTTTTTAACTTTAGCAGGAACTTGTTCCCGCATTTTTGAAGCAGGCGTTCCTTCTTCTTTAGAATAAGCGAAAACTCCGCATTTGTCAAATTTAATTTCTGTAACAAAATCTTTAAGGCAGTTAAATTCCTCTTCTGTTTCCCCGGGGAAACCAGTAATAAGTGTAGTCCTAAGGCTTATATCAGGCATAACCTCACGAAGCTTACTAATTATTTTTCTAAGCTGGCTGTTAGAGGATTTTCTCCCCATCCTTTTTAAAACTGTGTCGCTGGCGTGCTGAATTGGCATGTCCAAATAATGGCATACCTTTTTGTTTTCAGCCATTTCTATAATAGTTTCATCAGTAATATGCTCCGGATAAGCATATAAAATTCTTATCCATTCAATTCCTTCAATAGAAGAAAGCCCACGTAATAACAAATGAAGCCTGTTTTCACCGTATATGTCTGTTCCATACAATGATGTGTCTTGGGCTACTAAAATAATTTCCTTTACACCTTTTTTGGCAAGCATTTCACCCTCGGCCATAATGCCTTCCATAGAGCGACTTTTATATTTTCCTCTTATTGAGGGTATTGTACAATAAGTACATGAATTGTCGCATCCCTCCGCTATTTTTATAAAAGCAAAGTATGCAGGGGTTGATAATACTCTTTTTGAGTAAAAGTCTTCAGATATGGTGTTTTGAGATTCTGATACTAAAGAGACTTTTTTCTCTGTTAAAACGTCTTTTACAACGGATGCTATTGAAGCATATTCAGAAACACCAACAATTGCGTTAATTTCTGGCATTTCCTCTAAAACCTTGTCTTTGTATCTTTGAGCCATGCAGCCGGTTACAATTAACGCTTTGCATACGCCTGTTTTCTTATATTCTGCAAGCTCTAATATGCTGTTAACGCTTTCTTTGTTAGCATCATTAATAAAGCCGCAAGTATTTATAATAATGATTTCTGCTTCCCCCGGCTCGTCTGTAAGGGAAAAACCGTTTTCTCCCAAAATTCCAAGCATAATCTCGCTATCAACTAAATTTTTGTCACAGCCAAGGGATAAAAAATATACGTTCAAAAAAGCACCTACTTATAAATATTTTATTTTTAAAGCTGACTTGGGGCTTGCCCCTAATCAACTTAATCCGATAATCTAGTAGGGGCTGGCGTCCTGGACAGCACGGAAACGTTATGTTCCAAGGGGTTTCGGGACGTGGAGGACGCCGTCCCCTACGGTGTGGAGCAGGTAGGGATTGCAATGATTGCTGGCGGTTTGTAGGGGCTGGCGTCCTCGACAGCCCGGAAACGTTATGTTCCAAGGAGTCTCGGGACGTCGAGGACGCCGTCCCCTACGGTGTGGAGCAGGTAAGGATTGCAATGATTGCTGGCGGTTTGTAGAGGCTGGCGTCCTCGACAGCCCGAAAACGTTATGTTACAAGGGGTTTCGGGACGTGGAGGACGCCAGCCCCTACGGTGTGAAGCAGGTAGGGATTGCAATGATTGCTGGCGGTTTGTAGGGGCTGGCGTCCTCGAC
>CAZJGG010000056.1:0-20169 GCA_964545475.1 uncultured Eubacteriales bacterium
CTATTTTTAAAGCTCCATAACTATAGCTTCATAAGGCGAAAGCTCTATGTTTTGCCCAGCTTGAACAAAATCCCTGCCGAAGTTCTCGCCGTAATTACATAGTATATTTTTCTTGCCGTTAATATTTATTGCGCTTGGAATAGTAACTTTTCGAGGTCTGTCGGAAAACAGTAAAATAATTATCCAACTTTTACCCACATAGCTTCTTAAATAAGCATAAACGTCGGAATCTTCAGTTTCAATTTCTTCATAAGAGCCGTAAGCCATAATAGGGTTATTTTTACGCAAACTAATTAATTCTTTATAGTAATAATAAATTGAGTTTTTGTCCTCTAAGGCAGCTTTTACATTAACTTCCTTATAATTAGGGTTAATCATAAGCCAAGGCTTGCCTGTTGTAAACCCAGCGTTTTGGCTGTCGTCCCATTGTATCGGAGTGCGGCTGTTTTCCCGGCTTAGTCTGTTAAGCTCAATGATGGCCTGTTCTGGGGAAAAACCGTTTTTAAGCATTTCATCATACATAAACTTAGAATTAACGTCGTTATAAGCTTCAATTGAGGGGAAAGGGCAGTTTGTCATGCCAATTTCGTCTCCTTGATAAATAAAAGGAGTTCCGGGTAATGTATGAACCATTGTTGCAATCATTTTAGCGGATTCAACCCGGTATTTGCCGTCATTTCCATAAGTGGAAACGCTTCGTGGCTGGTCATGGCTTCCCACGTATTGGCAAAGCCAGCCACGTTTGTTCCAAACGCCGTCAACCCACCGCTTTATTACTCTTTTAATATTTGAAACCTGGTTGTTGAAATTTTCAATTGTCATTTCAAAATGAATAAACATTGAATAAGCCTTATTTTCTTCTAATACATAAGGAAGAGTCCTTTCTGGGCTGGCTTCAACTCCCTCGCCAACGGTCATCAAGTCTTTACCTTCTGTTGTGTTTTTCATCATTTCCTGGATAATTTCCAGCATTCCGTCATTATCTGCATAAAATTCCGGGTCGAAAACATATCCGTCTGCCCGGTTTGGTGCAAGGGGAGAATCAGGTAGACCTTCAGGCTTTTTATAAATATTACATGTATCAACTCTAAAACCGTCAATGCCTTTGTCTATCCAAAAATTCATAATATCATAAATTTCCTTGCGAACGTTTGGGTTCTCCCAATTTAAGTCCGGCTGTTTTTTAGAAAAGAGATGGAGGTAATATTCCCCTGTTTCCTGGTCAAATTCCCATGCAGAGGGGGTGAAAAATGAACCCCAGTTATTTGGTTCTTTGCCGTTTTTGGGCTTGCGCCAAATATAATAATCTCTGTAAGGGTTGTCTTTAGCTTTTTTGCTTTCAATAAACCATGGGTGCTCATCAGAAGTGTGGTTTACAACTAGGTCAACAACAACCCGTAAATCTCTGTTATGGGCTTCTTTCATTAGCTCGTCAAAATCCGCAAGTGAGCCGAATTCTTTCATAATATCTCTGTAATTAGAAATGTCATATCCGTTGTCATCATTTGGCGATTCATAAAAGGGGCAGAGCCAAATGGCTGTTACGCCCAAATCCTTCAAATAATCAAGCCTGTTAATAATTCCTTGTAAATCACCTATGCCGTCGCCGTTTGTGTCTTGAAAACTTCGAGGATAAATTTGATAAATAACCGCATCTTTCCACCATTTTTTTACCATTTAAATAACTCCATTCATTTAAAAATGATAAGGCTTAATGAATATTCTATCCATTAAGCCGATTTTTTATTTTAAATAACTAACAGGGTTAGTTGTTTTACCCTTTACACGCACCTCAAAGTGTAAATGAGGACCGGTAGAATAACCTGTAGACCCAACTTTTGCTATATTTTCTCCACGTTTAACTTTTTGACCTACTTTTACGTTTATTTTTGAACAATGTGCATATAATGTACTTAAGCCGTTGCCATGGTCGACTACTACTGTTAAGCCGTACCCGCTCTGCCTCCCTGTTGAAATAACTGTTCCGCCCTCAGCGGATACAATTGACGAGCCAGACGGGGCAGGGATGTCAACACCTTTATGAAACTCAATTTTTTTACTTATAGGGTGTTTTCGGTTGCCATAATTTGATGTTATTTTACCCCTTGCCGGAACAGGCCAAGCAAGTTTACCGCCTTTATAGGAGGCTGCCACTGTAGTGTTTTTTGCTTTTGCAGCGGCTTCTGCTTCTTTTTGCTTTTTGCTTATCATAGAGGAAATGTTTTTGTCAGTATCATTAAGGTTTTTAATCATTTCCGCATATTTATCCTGGTCTTTTTCTAGGCGGTTGACAATCTGTTTCTTTTGCGCTAAAGCTTCTTCAAGGTTTGCTTGCTTTGCGCTTTTTTGGTTTGATAGTATTTGCATTTCTGTTTTTTGAAGCTCTGTTTCATCAAGCTTAATTTTAATAGTCTTTTCGGACTCTTGCAAAGAGGTTAAAATCTTCTGGTCATAAGCCACAATTCTGTTTACATATTCAATTCTGTTTGCTAAGTCTGCAAAATCTTTTGAACTAAACAGAACATCTAAATAACCGGTTTTTCCTCGCATGTACATAAACCTTACTCGGTTTTTAAAAAGTTCGAGCTGTTTGTTCTTTTCTTCAATGGAACTGTCAAGCTCTTGCTTTGTTGAATCGTAAAGTTCTTTTGTTTTGTCAAGCTCTCTGTTTATAACTTCTAGCTCTTCTGTAACTATATCAAGGTCAGCGTCTACTGCAAGCATTTCCGCAACAGCCGAAGTTTTTTCTTGTTTTGTGCTTTCAAGCAGCTTTTGTGCTTCTGTTTGTTGCTTTTTAACATTAGTTTTTTTGTTTTGTAAATCTTTTATAGTACTTGCGTATACGGGAACAGCTGTTCCCGACGCAAGAATTAAAGCGGTAATAAATGAAATAATAAATCTTTTCAAACTTTGAACCTCCTAGTTAGCCTAAGCCTTTAAATACTTGCTTAAGCTGGTAACGCTTCCAATTACCCCCACGAAAATGCCGATAAACAACCCAAGAGGGATTAAAACCCCAAAAATTGCGCCGCTTGAGTGGAAAGCGACCATGCTTTCCAGCATTTTTACTTGAGAATTTATGGTTGAAATGGCCTTGCCGTAACTTATCCAGCACAATGTTATAGGAATAATAGCACCGATAATTCCTATTAGTATGCCTTCAATAATAAAGGGCCAACGAATAAACCAATCGGTTGCGCCAATATACTTCATAATAACAATTTCCATTCTTCTGCTGTTAACGGTGATTTTTATTGTATTAATTATAATAACAACAGAGACAATAATAAGACCTAAAATTATTATAATACTAAAAATCCTGATTCCGGTATTTAAATTAGTAATAAAATTAATAATTTCCTGGTCTCGTTTAATTTCTTCAATGCCTAAAGGTTTAAGTTTATCAAGCTCTTTGGCAACATAGCTTTCGCTCTTAACATCTTTTAAAGTTATTGAAAACGTTCTTGGCATAGGGTTATCAAGCTCTAAGCCATCTAAAAGGTGTTTATTGTCATCCCCAAGGCTTTCTTTAAAATTTTCCAAAGCTTTGTCTGCGGGGATGTATATAACCTCTTTTATGCCTTCAATAGATGTAATTTTTTCATGCAGAACAGGCACTTGCTCCGCAGGCACGTCTTCTTTTATATATGCAGACAAATTTATTGAACTTTCAACCTGTTTTAAAAAATAATCAATGTTTGCTGCAATGCAATAGGATATTGAAACAATAAATATGCATGACATAACCGTAACAATAGAGGCAAGCGCCATAAGTCTGTTTCTAAGCAGGCTTACGGAGGCTTCCCTAATATAATAACTTAAACTTCTAAACTTCATCGCTGTAACCGCCTTTTTCGATGTCGCGTAATATTGTGCCGTGTTTTAACGTTATTACTCGTTTTTTCATCTGGTCCACAATTTCTTTTGCGTGGGTTGCTACAACGACTGTTGTGCCTCTGTCATTAATATCTTCAAGCAAATTCATAATTTCCCACGCTGTATCGGGGTCTAAATTTCCCGTTGGTTCATCGCAAAGTAAAAGTGCGGGTTTGTTAACTATTGCCCTTGCAAGGCTTGTTCTTTGCTGTTCTCCCCCAGAAAGCTGGTTAGGATAGGCTTTTGCTTTTTTTTGCAGCCCAACCATTGCAAGTATGGCTGGTACGTTTCTTCTTATATCCCGGCTGCTGGCTTGAACAATTTGCATAGCAAACGCTACGTTTTCATATACTGTTTTATTTGGCAGCAAACGAAAATCCTGAAATACAACGCCCATTTTGCGCCTAAAAAATGGAAGCTCATTTCTTGTAAGCTGGCTAAGCCTAGTATTATTAATAATTATTTCTCCGCTTGAAGGCTCTATCTCTTTAAGCAAAAGACGCATCAAAGTGGACTTTCCTGAGCCGCTGGTACCTACAATAAATGCGAATTCCCCTTTTAATATCTCAAGGTTAATTTGTTCAACACCTTTTGCATCATTTTCGTAAATTTTCGTAACATCTTCGATGTAAATCAAAGCTTACACCCTTTCAAATGCAGGTTTGAGTGCATAATATTAAATTAATTTTTATGAAACAATTATAACAGAATATTTCAAATATTACAATAAAAAAAATATTTTTGAAAATAATAACTTTTACCTTTACAAAATTTAAATTTAATATAAAATATATATATATTCAAAAAAAGGCGAAGGGACGTGTACAAATGAAGTTTCTTATAGTGGCCTTACCGTTATTTAATAAGGATATGGCTGTAGAGGCGTATAAAATGCACATGCGTGAAGGAGAGAAGCTTTTCGGAACAAGCCATAATCATACTTTTTTAGACGGAGCCATGAACTCATCAGAGCTTGAAATATTAAGCAAAATTGGATTGGATGCTTTTACCGGTGGTAAGCCTATCTTTATAAACGTAACAAAGTTTATGCTTCTTGCTGATATAAAGTCTCAATGCAGCGTACCATGTGACAAGATTGTGTTAACAATTGACCAATCTGTTACTGAAGATGCTTCTTATGTTGAAATTTGCAATGCTGTTAAAGAACACGGGTTTAAGCTGGCGCTTGAAAACGTGCCTTACACAAGGCAGAACAGACCATTTTTTAAAATTGCGGATTACATAATAATCGACAGCATGAATAAATCCAGAATGGAAGAAATACGATTTATTTTTTATGATACGCCGAAAGTTATGATAATTTTAAAAAATATTGTGTCAAAAGAGGAATTTGACGTTCTTAAAAGCTATTCAAATTCGTTATATGAAGGTAAATTTTATAACGAACCTATAACCAAAGGCGCTACAACTGTTTCTCCGCTTAAAACTAATTTAATGCATTTGCTTAAAATTGCCGGAGACGAAGATTTTGACTTAAACGAGGTTGCAAGCGTTATTCAAAGAGATACATCTTTAACTATTTCAATGCTTAAATTTATTAATTCTGCTGCAAGTGGCTCAAGAAACAAAATAAATTCTATAAAAAACGCTATTGCATTTCTTGGGCAGAAAGAAGTTAGAAAGTGGATTATGGTTGCTGTTTCAACAAAGCTCGCAGCAGACAAACCAAATGAAATTACAAAACTGTCTCTTGTAAGAGCGAAATTTGCTGAAAATTTGTCTAAATATTTTGAAATGGCAATTTTATCTCCAAGCCTGTTTTTGCTTGGATTATTTTCCATGCTTGATGTTATTTTAGAGCTTCCTATGGAAAAAGCGGTTAAAGAAATATTTGTAAATGACATGATTTCCGATGCCCTAGTTAAAAAAAGCGGAAAGCTTTACGTTGTTTTAGAATTAATCATTGCATATGAGCGGGCGGATTGGGAAAAGGTAGCTTACTTAATGGTTCTTAATGAAATTAATCCTTCGGATATTTCTGAATGCTTTATCGATGCATTGGAGTGGTATAAAGAATTGCTTGAAAATATATCGTAGATAGTTAATATTGCTTGGGAAATTGGTTTCTCTAAATTTAACATATAATTTTTAATAAAAAAGTTATATTTCTCTTGAATTTTTCATAAATATAGTATATTATTATATCAAATTCTAAATGAGGAGGGTAGAGTGATTCTATTTATTTAAAAAAGAGAATGGGAGGCTTGATTTTGTGGAGGCAATTAACAGTATTATCGGAACAGTGAATGGCTTAGTTTGGAGTCCGGCTCTTGTGTACCTTTGCTTGTTAACAGGATTGTATTTTTCAATCAGAACAGGCTTTTTGCAAGCAAGAATGCTAAAACCTATGGTTGGTCTTATGTTTCAAGGCAAAAGTTCTGAAAAGGGAATATCTTCCTTTCAAGCATTAACGGTTGCTCTTTCCGGTCGTATCGGCGTTGGTAATATCGCCGGTGTTGCGACGGCTATTTACTGGGGAGGTCCCGGTGCTTTGTTCTGGATGTGGGCTATTGCATTTTTAGGCGCATCTTCAGCTTTCGTAGAAGCTGCCTTAGCGCAGTTATGGAAAGTAGAAATTGATGGTCAATATCGCGGCGGTCCTGCATACTACATTGAAAAAGGTATGGGAATGCGTTGGTTCGCAGTTATCTTTGCAGTTTGCTCAATAATTTCTTGTGGTGTATTGCTTCCTGGTGTGCAGTCAAACGCTATTGCAACGGGAGTTCAAAATGCGTTTAGTGTACCAATGGCTGTTACAGGAGCTATTATCGCTGGTTTCCTTGCATTAATTATTTTCGGCGGTATTAAGAGAATTGCAAAATTTGCAGAAATCGTAGTTCCATTTATGGCTGTTATTTACATACTCCTTGCTGTTATTATTGTTATTGTTAACATAGGAAAACTTCCGGCGGTTATTTCATTGGTTTTTGGTTCAGCTTTTAACCTTAATTCAACCTTCGGTGGTATTTTAGGCTCAACAATAGCATGGGGCGTTAAAAGAGGTATTTACTCTAACGAAGCTGGTCAAGGTACAGCACCTCACGCAGCTGCAGGCGCAGAAGTTTCTCACCCTGCTAAGCAAGGCTTAGTTCAAGCATTTTCAGTTTACATAGACACATTGTTTGTTTGCTCTGCAACAGGTTTTATGATTTTAATGACAAATTCATTCAACACTGTTAACGAAGTTACTGGCAATATTATTGTAGAAAATGTTCCAGGCTTTGAAAAAGGTCCGGCATTTACTCAAATAGCCGTTAACAAGCTTTTCCATGGCGCAAATTATGTAAATGCATCAGGCGCAGGTGCGGCGATTGTTGCAATTGCTCTTGCATTTTTCGCTTTCACAACGCTTCTGGCATACTATTACATTTCTGAATGTAATGTTGCTTACATTTTTAAGACAGAACAAGGTCGTAAAACCGGTATGATAGCATTAAAAGTTCTTATTGTTGCGTTCACGTTCATTTCTTGTGTACGTTCAGCAGATGCTGCTTGGGATTTAGGCGATATAGGTGTTGGTACAATGGCTTGGCTTAATATTATAGTCATACTGATTTTACAAAAACCAGCCCTTGCTCTTCTTAAAGACTACGAAAAACAAGTAAAAGAGGGTAAAGACCCTGTATTTAATCCAAACGACATTGGCGTTAAAGATGCAGATCTTTGGCATACAATTAATAAAAATTAGGATACACAAAATAAAAACAGAGCATATTGAAATGCTCTGTTTTTATTTTTACTTTTTTAATGCTTTTTCAAATTTATTCCTTGCAACCATTAAAATTCTGCCACAACTTATACATTTTATACAAAAATCTGCCCCAGTACGTAAAATCTCCCATTTATTTTCACCGCAGGGGTGGCTTTTCTTCATTTCAACTATTTGACCTATATTAAAGTTCAGGGTCAACCCCTCCAGTTATTACAAAGTAGGTGTGGATAAGGCGGCATAATGTTCTCTTTTTCAAACCTGGTTTTAATTCTTAACCGAAGTTCTCGTTCAACTGCCCAGTTGTCGCCGACGTTACAATCGGCTAAAATTCTAATTATCAAACAGATGTTGTTCATTTCTACAATTCCTTGAATAATCGGCGGAGAAATCATAGATTTAATCTCTTTTCCTGCAATATCCATTTCTTCTTTTAAAATATTTAAAACATTCTCTATGCTTTCGCTGTAAGACACAGGCAATTCAACAACTGCTCTATTAAAGGATTTGCTCATGTTTGTTACAAGCTTTATTGAGCTGTTAGGAAAAATATGAACATCACCGTCTAGGCTTCTTATTGTTGTAATGCGCAAGCCAATAGATTCAACCTCCCCGGTTTTGCCGTCAATACTAATAATATCGCCTACTTTAAACTGGTTTTCAAACAAAATTGATGCGCCAACAAAAAAATCCTCTGCAATACCCCTTGCGCCGAAACCAATAGCTATTGAGCCAATGGAAGCGATTGCAAGCAGGGATTCCTTTGAAGCCCCAAAAATAGTCATTATTTGTATTAACACAAAAGCATATATCACATATTTAACAAGGCTTGAGAGCACAGTAATTATTGTTTTTGAATTATATAAAGGAAGATTTTTTTTGGATATTTTAAAGAAAGATGTTATTGCTTTTTTAAAAATCCATATTGCAATTTGCCCGATGACTATAATAATTATACTATTTATTATGTTAATTGCCAAACTGGGAAGCCCAAAGGCGTTTTGAGTAAGCATATACATCACCTTTAAAAACTAAAGTCAGCATCTATTTTTAGCTGTTTTTTTAAATCATCAATGCTGTTAAAATGCTGTTCGTTTCTTAACCACTTTATAAATTCTATACTAATTTTCTCTCCATAAATTTCTTTGTTAAAATTAAATAGCGTTGTTTCAACAATTCTTTGCTCCACGCCTCCAACGGTGGGGTTATAACCGATATTTGTCATGCTTTTATATGTTTTGCCGTTATAAACGGTTTCAGTTTTATAAACGCCGTCTGGGGGAAGAAGTTTGTTTTCTGTTGTAATTATATTAGCTGTTGGAAAGCCGATTGTTCGCCCAAGCTTTTTACCCGGAACTACTGTTCCGGTTACGAAAAAAGGGCGTGTAAGCAAAAGTTTTGCTTTTTCAAAGTCTTTGTTTCTAATGCACTCCCGGATTATTGTTGAGCTTATTTTTTCTTCGTTAAGGGTTTCCAGTTCTACAACTATTACTCTAATTCCATAATCGGCGGCAATGTCTTTTAAAATATTTTCGTCGCCGGACTTTTTATTTCCAAATCTAAAGCCTTTTCCAACAACAATACATTTACAATTTAATTCTTTTATAAGAATCTGTTCAACAAATTCTCTAGGATTAAGCTTTGAAACAAAATCATTAAAAGAATATTCTAAAAAAATATCAACACCTGTTTTGGAAAGTAAAGCAGCTTTTTCCTCCGAGGTAAAAATTGTATGGAAGGTTTTGCTTGAAAAATAAGAGCTAGGGTGAGGAAAAAAAGAAAACACTATAGATTTTAGGCTTTCTTTCTTGGCTTCTTCTATTAGTGTTTTAAGCAATTTTTGATGCCCTAGGTGCAATCCGTCAAAATTGCCTAGCATTACTGCTGTATTTGCTTCTTCTATATATTTTTCTGTAACGTGAGTCATTTTAACCTCTTATGTTTAATTTTTAATATTATATCATTTTAGCATAAGGTTCAAATTATGACAATGTTTTTATTCATAAATTAAGACAACCCCTCATATATTTTATACAAATACAAAAGAGGTGGTTTTATGAATACATATGAAGCGATAAAGCATTACATGTCTGACGAATTGTTCTGTCTTTTTAAAAAAATGCCACAGGATTATTTTGAGGAGATAAACGAAATAAGGTTAAGGGCGGACAAGCCGTTAATTATTGTAAAAGGTGGTAAAGAATTTACAATAAACAAATTATGTGAAATTGATGAAGATATTACAACTGGCTTTTGCCCCACAATTGATTTAATTAACAAATGCTTGGGGCTTATTAGCAACCATTCCCTTTACGCTTTTGAGGAGGAGCTAAAAAATGGCTACTTAACTATTGCGGGCGGTCATAGGGTTGGTATGGCAGGTAAAGCCGTTACAGACAAAAACGGTGTTAAAACCATAAAAAATATCAGCGCACTTAACTTTAGAATATGCCACGAAATAAAGGGATGTGCCGACGGTATCATTAAACTTTTGATTAATTCAAGTGTTTTGCACACGTTAATAATTTCACCACCTGGGTGCGGCAAGACAACTTTGTTAAGAGACATTGTGAGGCAGCTATCAAACGGTATACCCGGTGTAATAAGCGGACAAACTGTGGGGCTTGTAGACGAACGCTCAGAAATTGCCGGGTGCTTTAAAGGTGTTGCTCAAAACGATGTAGGGGTAAGAACTGATGTGCTGGATGGATGCCCAAAAGCGGAAGGTATGATGATTTTGCTTAGAGCAATGGCACCTAAAGTAATAGCAGTTGATGAAATCGGTAAAAAATCTGATATTTATGCTATTGAAGAAGTTATTAACGGAGGAATATCAATTTTATCAACTGTTCACGGAAACAGCCTTGATGATATAAAAATAAAACCTGAACTTAAGGAATTAATAGATAAAAAAATATTTAAGCGATTTATTATTCTTGATAAACCCGGTTCAGTTAAAGCTGTTTATAATGAGAATTACGAAAAATTATTATAGGAGGGGAGCATTGTGATTATAAAAATTATTGGTATGGTTGTAGTTTTCTGCACTGTTTCATTTGCCGGAATTTATTATGGCAATTTAGACGGCTTTCGCATAGCGGATTTGCTTGAAATGAAAAAAGCTCTTGCTATATTAAAATCCGAAATAGAATTTGCAATGACACCTCTTCCCGAAGCTTTATTAAACATTGGGCAAAGAACTAAAAAACCTATTAGCGGTATATTTTTAGCCCTTGAGGAGTTTATACATTTAAGAAGAAACGAAAGCATTTGCGACCTGTGGGAGGAATCCCTTCTGCAACACGAAAAGCAAAGCTACTTTACCAAGGAAGATATTACCCAACTTACATTATTCGGCAAAACATTGGGTTATTTGGATAAAAACATGCAAATCCATAATATTTCTATGGCAACAGATTACATAAACTCTAAAATCACTTTGCTTAACCAAACACGATATAAAAACAAAAGGCTTTTTCAAAGCCTTGGCGTATTAGGCGGTCTTCTACTTGTTGTTATTTTCATTTAAGGGGGATTATATATGAATATTAACGTTGTTTTTCAGATTGCGGCCGTTGGCATTTTAGTTGCAGTGCTTACACAAGTTTTAAACCAGGCAGGCAGAGAAGAGCAGGCAACAATGACCTCTCTTGCCGGCATTATGATAGTACTTTTTTGGATAATTCAATATATAAATGACCTGTTTGTTACTGTAAAAACCCTTTTTAATCTGTAAGAAAGAGGGGAGGGGAGTTTATGGGCATAGGCATAGCGCAAATTGTCGCCGTCGGGCTTGTGGCGGCGATACTTGCAATAACAATAAAAAGCCAAGCTCCGGAATTTGCGTTTGTTATAAGCATTGCAGCAAGCGTTTTAATATTTGTTATGATTTTTCCTCAGTTAAACCTTGTTATTGAAGCGTTAACCAACTTAGCCGGGCAAGTTAATGCGGATATGAGTTACGTGGGAACTGTTCTAAAAATTGTGGGTATAGCTTATATTTCGGAATTTGGGGCGCAAATTTGTACCGATGCCGGAGAATCAGCCATTGCTTCCAAAATTGAAATTGGGGGTAAAGTTATAATAATGGCGTTATCTATTCCCATTTTGTTAACGTTAATAGATTTAATAATGACAATGCTTCCGGGTTAGGATGATACGATATGAGAAAAACAGGCTTTGCCTTGTTAATTTGTTTTAGTGTAATATTTCTTTGCCCTGTTTTCTGTTATGGGGAAAACGTTAAGGCAGAAAGCGAGCAAATGTTTTGGGAACAGTTTGACCAACTGGATTTTTCCGAAATACAAACTGTTCTTAACAATGAATCGGAGCAAAGCTTTTCTTTTGGCGAGCTTGTAAAGTCTATTATAACAGGGGATTTAAAGCTTTCCCCTGAGGGGCTTTTAAACAGTTTTTTGTCTTTGTTATTTAAAGAAATAAAGGAAAATGCCGGGCTTTTAAGAAACTTACTGGTCATTTGCGCTTTATGTGCGTTATTAAAAAATTTAACAAATTCATTTGATAAAAATGCGGCTTCGGAGCTTGGTTTTTACGTCTGTTACATAATTGTTATTATGGTGTTGTTTAACGCCCTTTTTAGCGCTCTAAGTTATACGAAGGATTTAATTCAAACTCTTGCAGGTTTTATGCAAGCAAGTATACCTCTTCTTATGACATTAATAATAATGTCTGGTACGGTAGGTGCGCCGCTTTTGTACAACCCAACAATGATTTTTGCCGTTAACATTATTACTTTTTTTATTAATGGTTTTTTAACACAGCTAATAGTTTGCGGTGCGGCAATAAACATAATAAATTACATATCAGAAAAGGAAATATTAAAGAATTTTTCAGAACTAATAAAAACGGTGTGCGATTGGTCGCTTAAAATAATTGCGTTTTTATTTGTTTCTATTTTAACGCTTCAAAAAATAACTGCGCCTATAATGCAAAACCTTGTAACAAAATCCGCAAAGGCGGCAATAAAAGCTGTTCCTGTTTTGGGAGATGTTATAAACGGCGCATGGGATATGGTTTTTGTTTGGGCTGGGGCTATTAAAAGCGGAATAATGGTTGCGTTTGTAGTTGCAGTTGTTTTAATTTGCGCTTTTCCTGTTATAAAGCTTTTAACTCTCATATTTATTTTTAAAATAACAGCAGCGTTAATCCAGCCTATAAGCGATGAGCGCATAACAAAATGCATAAATACAATTGCGGATTATATATTTTTGCTCCTTGGTTGTCTTGTAACGGTAGTTATTATGTTTATTCTTTCGGTCTTGATATTGTTATCATTTTGACAGGAGGTCTTAGATGATTGAGTCAATTTCTGCTTACATAAAAAATGTTGCAATTTTATTAGTGTTTATAACGTTTATAGGTATTATTTTGCCATCAGGAAAATATAAAAATTACATAGATTTGGTTTTGGGGCTTGTTTTAATTGTGGTAATGCTAAAACCAGCTTTAAATATTTTTTCAAAAGGCAACGGAATAGATATTCCCAGGGAGTTTTATAAAAATGCCGTTGGAGACTATACTATGTCAGATTATGAAAATATACACAATGATATGGTGGACAAAAGTTTTAATAGCCTATTAAAACAACAAGCTGACAGCCTTATAACACCCCATAACTACAAAGTTTCGGAGCTTGACATTAGATATGACCAATTAAGTTATGAAATTTATAACATGCATTTGTATATTTATAAAACTGATAACAAAAAGACGGGTTTAATTGAAATAGAGCCTGTAACAATAAGGCTTCCTTCAGCTAATAAAGAAAACGAAGAAAACAGCGACCCTGAAATAAAAAATATAAAAAATATAATTTCAGACTTCTATAATGTTCCTGTTGATAATATATATATTACAGTACAAAAGAAAAACGAAAGGATGGATACCCGTGAGTAATTTTTTAAAAAACACTTTTGGAAAAATGGATCAAAAAATGAAAACTAGATTGTTAACTTTTTTTATAGTCGGGGTTTTGCTTATATTTTGCGGTAGCACAGTTTTTTCTGGGCAAACACAAAAAACAAGCATTGTGCCTGAAATAAAGCAAGAAGTATCTGAAACTTTTAAAAGCGAACAAACTTTAAGCTATGAAGAACAGCTTGAAAAAAGACTTAAATCAGTTTACGAGAATGTCGAGGGGGCGGGTAAAGTTGAAGTTTTGCTTACATTATCTAATGGGAAGGAGATTATTGTTGCAGAAGACATAACCAGCCAGCAATCGACAGTTAAGGAAACTGACGGCAATGCTATAAGTCGGGAACAAAGCGATTATAGTTCTCAAGGAAAAAAAATAATTATATCGGGCGGAAACGGATTTGATACGCCCTTAATTTTAAAGGAAATTGAACCTAAAGTGGAAGGTGTGGTCATTGTATGCGAAGGAGGAGATAATGTTATAGTGGTAGATGCTCTTATAAGGGCAACACAAACCGTTTTAGGCGTAGAACCGCATAAAGTTCAAGTGTTGAAAATGAAAAAAAATTAATTATTTGGAGGTATAAAAATGGTCATGAAGAGAAATCAAGTTATTGTAACTGCGCTTGTTGTGATGATTGCTGTTGCAGGTTATTTAAATTATTCTGACAGCAAAGACGAGGGTCAAGGACCGGTAGTTCTTGATGATTACGGCGAAATAAGCGCAATTGCTCCTTTTGATGAAAATAATATGCAAGCGACTGATCCGTTTATGGATACAGGAGAAATCGGAGATGCCCTTACTATGGAAGACGAGGGTAACATGATTAGTACATCAGTAATGCAAGCCCAGTCCGAAGGGGAATCTTATGAGGCTGGAGAAGCAGTTTTTGTAAATACAACACTTAATTCCTCTTATTTTGTTCAGGCAAAACTTGAACGGGAACAGTCACGTGCTAAACAAAAAGATATTTTAATGGGTCTTATTAATGACGATAAAATAGATCAAGATAAAAGAGCAGTTTGCGCTGATGCAATGCTGGAAATTCAAAAGCGTATTGAAAAAGAAACAGCCGCAGAAGCTATGATAGAAGCAAAGGGATTTAAAGAGGTTTATGTTAGAATCGACGACAACACCGTTGACGTTGTTGTAAACAAAGATGCACTTTCAGATGCGGAAATCGCCCAAATTGAAGACATTGTTAAACGTAAAACAGGCATGAACCCGGAACAAATTCGTATAAGTGCTATGAAAAAATAAAATAAATAAAGTAATTAAAAATGGTGTCGGCTGATTAAAGTCCGGCGCCATTTTTGTTTAATTAATTAAATATACCTCTTCCGGAAACTCCATGCCGCCGACTTTGCGGCGAATTTTCCGTTTTGACTACGTCAGAGGGAAACGTACATACGGTGCTTAGTATGCCCGTTTCCCTCTTCCTTGCAAAACGAAAAATTTCCTCGCAAATACGACGACAGCGAGTTTCGGAAGAGGTCTAATCAATTTACGGATAAATTTAAAAATATGAAGTCGTTTGACATTACTTAGTTGGTTGTGTATAATCTATAAATATAAAAAAAGCTCGTAAGGGCTATATAAAAAAGGAGCATTTAATTGAAACTATTTATTGATACAGCAAACGTTGCTGAAATTAAGGCGGCAAACGAATTAGGCGTAATATGCGGAGTAACAACGAATCCGTCTCTTATTGCAAAAGAGGGGCGCATTTTTAAGGAAGTAGTAAATGAAATTACATCAATTGTAGACGGACCTATTAGCGCAGAGGTAATAAGCCTTCAGGCGGAGGGTATGGTTTCCGAAGCTTTAGAGCTTGCTAAAATACACAAAAATATTGTAATTAAGCTTCCAATGACGTTAGAGGGGTTAAAAGCAACAAAAGCTCTTACAGAAAAATCTATAAAAACTAACGTTACATTAATTTTTAGTTCTGCACAAGCGCTTCTTGCGGCAAGGGCAGGGGCAACTTATGTTTCCCCATTTTTAGGCAGGCTCGATGATATTGGCATGAACGGCATGAACCTTATTGAAGAAATTGTGGATATTTTTGATGTTCACGCCATAAAAACAGAGATTATTGCGGCTTCAATAAGAAACCCAATACATGTAATTGAAGCGGCTCGTATAGGAGCGCATATTGCAACAATCCCATACAACGTAATTGTTCAAATGGCGAAACATCCGCTAACAGATGTCGGTATAGAACGCTTTTTGAAAGACTGGGAAGGCGTTCCAAAATAAAATTTTATACTTGATTAACTCTTTCATATATACAACTTTTGAAATTTTATGCCGTATATATAAATTAAAGAGGTGAGGATATGGGAGTTTTATTATGGCCATTTAAATTAATTTGGTTATTAATTGGTCTTGTTTTTAATTTAACTGGTAGGATTATTGGAATTGTTCTGGGGCTTGCAATGATGACAATAGGCTTGATATTAACCATAACTGTAGTTGGAATAGTTATTGGAGTGCCTTTAGTAATTTTTGGTGTATTATTAACGGTAAAATCTATTTTTTAACTTTATAGAAAAACAGGTAGCTGGCATGTTATTTTGCCAGCTACCTGTTTTTTTAAGCTTCCCCGTTTGCCGCCGAATCAAGGCTGACAATGCAATTTTTATGAAGTTGCAAGCTGCTTGCAGGAACAGTTGACGTAACTGGCCCGGTAACAGCTTTTTTCATTATGTCGTGTTTTTTTGAACCATTAGCAATTACTATAAGTAATTTACTGTCAAGTATTTGCTTCATTCCTAATGTAATGCCGTGGCTTAGGGGAGTTTCATTTTTAAAATACTTTTGAGCAACATTTTTTGTAATGGAATCTAGTTCAACTATGTGGGCTACGCCGTCAAAGGAACAACCAGGCTCGTTAAGGGCGACATGACCATTCATACCGACACCCATTAAAGAAATATCAATAGGCCCGTTTTTTGAAAGATAATCGTTTACAGCTTGACATTCGCTGTCTAAGTTGTTTGAACATGCATCAAAGGCAATAATGTTTTCTTCTTTAATGCAAAGAGGGCTAACAACGTTATCATATATAAAATTTGTGCAGCCTCCCTCGTCTTTAGCACTTAACCCAACCCATTCGTCCAGCAAAATAAGGCGGCAATTTCTAAAATTTGCTTTGCCATCTTGTTGAAGTCTTGCCATTTCTTGATATGTCGCCGCTGGAGTATCTCCTGCTGCCAAACACAAAAGTGCATTCGGTTTTTGCGCCACATATGAGGAGATAATTTCAGCAATTTCCATTGCCTGTTGAATTGTATCCTTGCTTACTATTTTTTTCATATTTTCACTCTTCTTTTATTATTATTTCTTTTGGAAATTTACATCATTATACGAAGTACATATATAGTTTGTCAATTGTATCGTTTTATCCCCGTTTACCCACGTCCATTTCATAAATGTAATATTTCGTAATTTTTTTGCAAGGGAGCACAATGCTCACGCCATTATCACTCTGAATGTAGAGGGATTCGGGACGTCGAGGACGCCGTCCCCTACGATGTGAAAATATGCGAAGCTTGAAAACATAAGCTTGGCTAAAGTAGGGGGTTGGCGTCCTCGACAACCCGCAAAGCTTACAAAGGAAAGGGGGACACTGAGCCGTTGTCTATACAACGGCTGTATTATATTTATGAAACGGGCGTGTGTAACAAAGTTGTCTACGCATGAATAAAATGATTAAAAACGATAAAGGTGTGTTGGGAGTGAATATTACCGCATTAGTTGTTTTTGAAGCGTTTTTGCTTGCTTCATCCGTGTCTATGGATGCTTTTGTAGCAAGCTTTGCGTACGGAAGCAATAGAATAAAGATACCTTTTAAGTCTGTTCAAATAATTAATCTTATTTGCAGTTCAACTTTAGGAATTTCACTTCTTATAGGTACAGTAGTTAAAGATTATCTCCCTCACCAGTTAACTACAGCAATTTGTTTCGTAATATTACTTGCAATCGGTCTGTCTAAATTGTTAGACAGCTTTACAAAGTCTATAATAAGAAAGCATAACAATTTAAAAAAACAAATTAAATTTTCTATGTTTAATTTTAATTTTATTTTAAATCTGTACGCAAACCCGGAAGAAGCAGACATTGATAGTTCTAAAACCATTTCCTCGGGAGAAGCGGCTTCGCTTGCTATTGCATTATCTCTGGACGGCATGGCAGTAGGTTTTGGGGCGGCTTTGGGAAATGCTAACGGGCTTGTGGTATTTTTAGTCTCATTAGTTGCAGGTGCGAGTATGGTGATGCTGGGGAGTCATATAGGCAATAAAATTGCTCATAAGCTACCTATAAATTTAACATGGTTAAGCGGTATAATTTTAATTTTAATGGCGATTTCAAAATTGTTTTAATAACAAGAAAGAGTTAAAACTTTGTATTTTTAAAAATATTTTGTCTATTATTAATTTAAAAGCATTAATAATTGAATTTTCAGATAATGTTTGTTATAATTAAATAAGCACTGATTAATTAATCAGTGCTTATTTAATTTGATAATGTCGGATTTTGACGTGGACTGAGGGGTTTTTAATGAAAGGTAATAATGGGCAAGTTAAACGAAGAAGGAGAAAAAATAGAAAAAAAAGCACGAAAGACCTGTTTATTAAAACGCTGCTTATTTCACTGTCTGTTTTTTCAATAATCATATTTGGAAGTTGGACAGCCATACGAAGCTTAGCTAAGCCTCCCGAAATACCTAAGGAAACCCAAGCTAATAATCCAAATTTAGATGAAGTTGCTTTTTTGCCGCCACACGGTGATGCAGAGGATATGTTAATCGGCGATGGTTTAACAGCCCCGGAAGGATTTACTGCTTCTGACAGAAAAGAATTGTTTTATACTTTTTTAATTGTCGGAATGGATGAGGGGATTAATACAGACACAATAATGGTTGCTTCTTATGATGCAGAAAAAAAGGAAGCAAATATTATAGGAATACCTCGTGACAGCTTAATAAACGTAAAGCGAAAAGTTAAAAAAATTAACACTGCTTACGCTGCAGGAACTTTGCATGGCGGAGGTAAGGACGGCGGCATAGACCAGTTAAAAAGAGAAGTTAAAACAATTGTAGGTTTTGTGCCTGATTTTTATGTTTGTATAGACCTTAACGCATTTGTAAAAATTGTAGATGCAGTTGGGGGCATAACAATTGATGTTCCAATGAATATGGTTTACGACGATCCTACGCAAAATTTACATATTAATATAAAAAAAGGAGAACAGTCTCTTGGTGGTAAAGAGGCGTTAAAGTTTGCCAGATATAGAAAAGGAAATTACGGTAAAGGGGTTATTACTGACTATCAGAGAATACAAAATCAACATGCTGTAATAAAAGCAGTGCTTTCAAAGTTAATAAGACCAGAAAATATTCTGAAAATATCAGAGTTTATTGAAATTTTTAATGAAAATGTTTCCACTGACATAAAAGCTGAAAATATGCTTTGGTTTGCAGAACAACTTAATAACATAAGGGAAGCAGACGCGTTGTCTACACATACAATGCCTACAACCGGAACCAGCGGACTTCCAATGTATTATGAATACTTAGATGAAGATGCTATAATTGAGCTTGTTAACCAAACAATAAACCCATACAAAAAAGATATTGAAGCTAAGGACTTGGACATAATTACAGGTGTTAATTAATTGAAAAAAATACAGTGAAAGAAATTAAGGAGATGGACATGCTAAAAATAATAAATGTCGAGGCAGTTCCCGGAAGTAACGCCTTTTTAGTAATTACAGAGGATAAAACAGCTCTTGTGGATTCAGGGTTTTCTTTTTGCGCAGAAAAAATGATAGATTTAGTAAAAAGTGAAATCGGAGAAAAGCCTCTTGATTTTTGCTTTTTGACTCATTCTCATTACGACCACGCTTCAGGCAGCGCCTATTTAAAAAAACATTTTCCTGATGTTAAAATTGTTGCTGACGAATATGCGGCTAAAATATTTTCAAAACCATCTGCTATTTCTGTTATAAAGGAAATGAATGGCAATGCTGCCTTAGAAGCCGGAGTAACCGAATATGAAGAAAAGCTTGAAAATTTACAAGTAGATATAGAGGTAAATGAGGGGGATATTCTAGATTTCGGCAAAAACACGGTTCAAGTTATTGCAGCCCCCGGGCATACAAAGTGCTCCATAGCTTATTATATACCAGAGGAGAAAACTTTACTTTCCAGCGAAACTATGGGGGTATATATAGGCGACGATCTTGTAATACCAGGTTATATGATAGGTTATAATATGTCTATAGATTTTATAAAACGTGTAAAGGAAATGGATATTGAAAAAATACTTATTTCCCATTATGGAGTTTTGGAAGGTAATGATTGTAAAAAATATATGGATAACGCATTACGCTGTGCTGAAATGCTTAAAAATATAATAATAGAAGAGCACATTAATGGAAAAAGTTATAATGAAATTTTAGCAAGTTATAAAAACATATTTTTAACAGAGCAGGTAAAAAAACATCAGCCTTTAAAAGCGTTTGAACTAAATGCAAGCTATATGATACCTATGATAATTAAGGAATGCAGTTAAGGAAGCACTGATTAATAGACTTCTTTTAAAACCCGCTGTAAATATAAAAA
>CAZJGG010000057.1:0-20076 GCA_964545475.1 uncultured Eubacteriales bacterium
CTAAAAGTTGTAACATTAATTGTCCACTCAAAACCTGGATAATAATTATTGTTGTTATGCAATTTTTAATTGAATTAATATGGTATTAGCACATACACCACCAAGAATCGGTCTTGGGTAGTTATTCATCCACTCTTGCAACTTCATGAGTTCCCCTAGGGGAACTCTACCAAAATTTGTACCTTTAGGGAAGAATCTACGTATAATGCCATTTGCATTTTCATTTGTACCGCGTTCATAGCTTGAATATGGATGGCATAGTACATTTTCAAGCTTGGTCCGCCAAAAACCGATTTTTCCAGTGCTCTAAAGCTCAAAAACTCACTGCCATTGTCGGCGGTTATTGTTTTAAATATTTCTTTAAATTTTCCCCCATATTCACGTTCAAGTTTATCCATTGCCTTTAGTATCGTTTTTTGTTTTTTGTTGGGCAACCTCCTTATAATTTCCTGTCTTGTTTTTCGTTCAGTTAATGTTAGAAGTACATGTTTCGAACCTTTTCGACATACTATTAAGTCTATTTCCCAATGTCCATATTCCTCACTGTTGTTGATATTATCCGGGCGGTTTTCAATGCTTTGCCTTTAAGATTATTGGTGGCTTTGCCTTTTTTCTGTGGAGTTTTCTTCCAACCCTCAACTCGCAATAAGTCCTTGCGTGTTATCTCCAATTCACCTTTATCTATGTTATTATATAAGGTTTTTGTACACACTTCAACTTCAAATACAAGCCTTGTGCCATGCTCCCGATACTGCTGTAAGCACCGTTTAACTCGTCTGCCAATTCGTCTGCTTCATCCGCTTTGGCTTTGTAGCTGTCACGGTCTGATACGTCGAGGGTGGTGGCTGTAATATAGCTGTTTATGTTTTGCAAATAGCTATAAAAGCTCCTTTCAAATTTGGGCATAAAAAAACACCTTGTATGTCTGATGGCTCAGATACAAGGCGTTACTTTTTACAGTAAAAATCGTGGTTTACAAGCGAGGTGTAGTAGTTATCAATGGTGGAGGGTGCGTTAAACAGCGTTGCCAGTAGATACAGCCGAATATTGCGAATGTAGGTGGTGTTTTTATCGAGGCAATCGAAAACATACTCAATGTGGCTGCTGCTTATTCGTAGCATTTTATCTTTTACAAACTGTGCAGGGTAATCATCACCGGCGATGTTTATGGCATTCATGCGGCGGCAAGAACACGCAAAATTACATATAACAATCAATAGCAAAGAGCCGCCCAAACTAGGCGACTCGCGGCTTTAATTTTTGAATTATACAACAGTCCTATATATGAACAAAAGACTAAACTATGATTATCTATTACTAAATCCACAATAAATCCGCTGTTTTATAGCGTAAATAACAAAAAAGAACTGCCATAAATCAGTAGTTACTTAACCTGACTTATTTAACAAATACACAATACTGTTTTTATTTAACGTGAGTTCGACGAAGTCGAAAAGCCGCTTTAGCGGCTTAATTGCGGAGCAATTTTCATGTTATGAGCGACAATTTCGTCTAACTCACATTTATTTATTAAATTCCTTTAAAGCTTCTGCAAGTGCCGCAACGTTTTCAACAGGGGTAAGTGCCTGTATATTATGGATTGCATTAAACACGTACCCGCCCCCTTTTGAGAAGATATTAAGGGCGTCAAGTGCTTCTGTAAAAACCTCTTTTGACGTGCCGAACGGCAGCGTTCTTTGCGTATTTATACCGCCGCCCCAAAACGTTACATATTCCCCATACTCCGCTTTAAGGGCTCTGGCCTCCATGTTGTTTGCTGTCCACTGCACGGGGTTTAATATGTCGAACCCTGCGTCTATAAGGTGCGGAATTAAAGGCTTTATAGAACCGCAGCTATGCTTGAACGTCTTCCAACCTGTATGCGTATGAATCCAGCCGTTTATTCGCTTATAATATGGGGCGTATAACCTCAAAAATACTTCCTCTGAGCAAAACGGAGCATTTTGTGTGCCAAAATCCGTTCCGCAAATGTAATTTACTAAAACTCTGTCACCTATGGTATTATGTACCTTTTCAAGGTTTTTAATTGCTATTTCTGTTTGTGCCTCAAATATTTGATGTAAATAATCCTCGTGCAAAAGGGTTGCCATGTACCATTCGGAAATGTCTCTAAGCCCTTTAGGGTCCTTAAGCATTGGAGCGGGAACAAGTGCAATGTCACCAATGGCAGTACCGCCGATATTGGCAATTAGAGCCCTGCCGCTTTTCTCCTTTTTAGAAACCTCCCTTTCAAAGTGTGCTATGGTTTCGTCTTTTATTAAGCCGTACTCTGTCAGGTTATCATTTACATTTTGGTTGTTTTCGTCAAATGTATGCCCTCTAATAATTGAGTCGAAGAAATAGCCACCCACAGGCATTTTAGCCGCCGGCGGGTACTTAGTGTCACCCTCTGCAAATATGAGAACCTCACCACTTGAGGTTCTTTCTGTTACAAACCCATCCGGCACAATAACAATCTGCCCCCACGGCGTTTGCCATTCCTTTTCCCCCGACGACTTGAAGCCGAAAAGCGTGTATTCGTTCCACACATAGTCTGTATCTATGCCCATTGCTTCCTTTAAATCGTCATCTACCTCGCCTAACATTTGGTATGGCTCTAAGATCCTAACGGGGCGTTTTTCAAGCCCATAGAAATCCCTAAGCGTTTCAACTATAGAGCAATGTATCCCTGTTACACTTGTTGAACCCAAGTCAAACGGAACTGCTCCCTCAATGTGGTTAAGTGCATTAATAATTTTTTGTTTTGATGTCACTTCATACACCTCCATTATCTTATTATAATTGTATCTTTAATCAATAACAATTAACAAAAAGCAGTTTGTTATGTACAATCTTACTTTTATGATATTAAAAACCGCTTTACTATATTTGTGCAATCGTTATAGTTAAATATAAAAAATTGTCAAATAATTATAAAAATATATCATTAATAAAAAGTAAACACTGTTGTAATATTAAGTGACAACTGATTAATCACTGTTTAAAATAATCAGTATTGTATAAGTTAAAACTAAAGGAGGAATTTATGTGAAGAAACGTTCTATAATTGCTGGATTTGTTTGTGCAAGCTTGCTTGCAACACTTGCAACAGGCTGTGGTGGAAATAAAGAACCACAGGCTACTAATACTGCTCCGGAAGAAACACCGAAAGCTGTTGAGAAACAACAACCGTCCGACGAAAAGAAAGTTATATCTATGCTTGTGTTTTCTAACAACGACAAGGAATACTTCCAAAACACTATTAACTTGACGGAAGAATACAAAAAACACAATCCAAACATTACAGTTGAAATTCAGCTTGTTAAAGACAACGCAGAGTTTGAAAATTCTTTAAAAATAAGAAAGAACGCTAACGAACTGCCAGATCTTATGCCGCTTAAAGCCTATATGCTTGAAACATTTAAAGAAGACTTGGCAGATCTTTCAGACACAAACGCCGTTAAAACAAACAAATTTGCACATTACTTTGAGATGGACGGCAAAATAACCGGTGTACCGCAAATTTCATTTAATGAATTTGTGTACTACAGAAAAAGTATTTTTCAGGAAAAAGGCTTAGAGCCTCCTAAAACATGGGATGACTTTAAAAACATTGTAAACAAGCTTAATGAAGATAAGAAGTATATACCGATTGCGATGGGAGCAAAGGATGCATGGCCTGATTATCCTTTTAATGAGTACATACCTTTCCTTGAAGCAAGTGACGGTGCTTTGTGGAACAAAATGGGTACTATGGAAGCTCCATTTGCAGAAAGCGAACCATTATTTAAGGCAACTAAAATGATTGAGGATTTTTATGCTACTAAACCATTTGGTGACGATCCTTTAGGCATTGGCTGGGAACAAGCAAAATCTCTGTTTATATCCGGCAAGGCTTCAATGATTGCTGCTGGTCAGTGGTTTATACCGGAATTTGAAAGCGGCGGCGGCGACATGAATGATTTGGGCGTATTCCTTATGCCTTACAGAGCAAACGCTTCCGATAAACTTAACACTATAGGTATGGTTGACATGTTCCTTTCCACACCGGCAAACGGTAAAAACTTGGAAGAATCAAAGGAGTTTATTGACTGGTTCTTTAGCAGTGATTTCTACCCCGGTTATATTACCGCAATGCAGCAGACGTCTACTGTAGAAGGCATTGAAACAGATATACCTCTTATTAAGGATGTTTTAGCAGACCCTTCCGTTAACTACGTAATGGTTGAAAACGAAGATGAATACGCTAAAAAGCTTAGAGATACAGTCCAGTTTGACCCTAAGGTTATAGGACAGGAAATGCTTTCCGGTAAAAGTGTGGAAGACATATTTAAAGACCTTGCCGCTAAGTGGCAACAATAAAGCATAAAGAAAAGGGCGACTTTTAATCGCCCTTTTTAACAATAGATTCCTTTCCTAATCCTTCGCGGATATGAAAGAATTTTAATTTGGAGATGATGCATTTTGGGCGGCATTAAATTGCAAAAAAATATAACCCTTGTGTTATTTTTATTTGTACCTGTAATACTTTTGTGCATGTTTGTTATTTACCCAACTTTAAAGCTTTTTCAGCTTTCCTTAACAGATTGGAACGGTACTTCCAACACCCTTAATTATGTAGGGATAAAAAATTACATAAAATTGTTTACACAAGCGCCTGAAGTATGGCTTAGTCTTAAGAACAATGCAGTATACTTCTTTCTGCATATTCTGTCTATTCCTTTTTCTATAGCCTTTGCCTCTATATTAAATAGTAAACTTGTGGCTAACAGATTTTTTAAATCTATAACACTGCTCCCTTACATAATAAACGGTGTTGCCATTGCATATATGTTTTCATTCTTTTACAGCCCCATAGACGGCTCATTTAATTATATTCTTACCGCTTTAGGTCTTGAAAGGTTTATTCAAAACTGGCTTAGTAATAAAGATATTGTTAACTTTACACTTGCCTCTGTATCTATTTGGCGTTTTTGCGGTTTACATACAATATTGTTTTTGGCAGGTATAACGGCAATACCCGAGGAATCGTTTGAAGCGGCTAAAGTAGACGGCGCAAGTGCTTTTCAAACGTTTTGGTATATAACGCTTCCGGGTGTTAAAAGGGTTCTTGAAATTTCATTATTTTTAAATGTTAGAGGCGCTCTTCAAGTATTTGACATACCGTTTCTTATTACAAACGGCGGCCCGGGGTATGCAAGCAGTACATTTACCCTTTATACAATTAATACAGCGTTTAAGTTTAATAGTTTTGGGCTGGCTTCCTCAATGGGTGTTATACTTATTGTAATTATAATTGCTATAAGTAAAATACAAGATTTTTTGCTTGATTCAAAAGGCTTATAAATTATGATTATAGTATAAGGGAGATATAGTATGTTTAATGCAGACAGAGCAAAGAAATATTTAAACAAGGCAGTAGTGTATACTATGCTGCTTATTTTAGTTATAGCTGTGCTTACACCCCTGCTTATTACCGTTTTTGCTTCATTTAAAACGCCCCAGGAAATAAGCCAGTCGTCCCCTTTAAGCCCTCCAAGTTCATTATACTTGGAAAACTACAAAACGGTTATTGTAAAGGGCAAATTTTTTCAAGGTTTTGTTAATTCAATGATATTGGTTGTTGTAAGTATTGTACTAAATATATTAATAGGCTCAACTACAGCATATGCTTTAAATCGGTTTAATTTTAAGCTTAAAAAGGTTATTTTAACTGTTTTTGTTTTGGGTATGGTTGTGCCTGTTTATATTACAGAGATAGCACGTTTTGGTATTATAAACTCTTTGGGGCTTTATAATACAAGGTTTGCTCCAATACTTATTTATGTTTCTACGGATTTACTGCAGCTATACATCTACTCGCAGTTTATAGAAAAAATACCGGTATCGCTTGATGAAAGCGCTCTTATTGATGGCTGCTCATACATTGGGATATTCTTTAGAATCATTTTCCCTTTACTGCTTCCGGCAACCGCTACGCTATCTATTATTAAAGCTGTAGAGATTATTAACGATATGTATATACCATATCTCTATATGCCGTCAAGCTCTTTAAGAACATTAACTACAACACTTATGGATTTTAGCAGTGCAATGTTTGGCAATTGGTGGTATTTAAGTGCCGCAATTGTGCTTGTGGCTTTACCCACTATTGCCATATACGTATTCTTCCAAAAATATGTCTTTGCCGGAATAGTTGCTGGAGCAGTTAAAGAATAGATTAGGAGGGTTAACATGTTAAAAAAGTTTAAAAGGTTTACATCATTAATGGTTGCCTCTTTGGTCGGCTTTTCTTCATTTACATTAAGTGAAGTTGAAACAAAGGCAAGTACTGTAGTTGTTATAGACCCTACAGTTACATACCAAACGATGGACGGATTTGGAACATCGCTTTCTTGGTGGGCAAACATTGTTGGCGGATGGGACATGCCGGGAAAGGAACAAGGGAAAAAAGCAAGAGACGAGGTTATGGATTTAATTTTCGGAGAAAGCGGGCTTGGTCTTAACATTATGCGTTATAATGTAGGCGGCGGAGACGACCCCAGCCATAACCATATAAAACGTGTGGAAGCTGTTGTACCCGGGTATAAAACATCTGCCGATGGAGCATATAATTGGGATGCAGATGCCAATCAAGTATGGGTACTCCAAGAGGGGCTTAAAAAACGTCAGACGCAGGGCGACAGCATAACAGAATTCTTTTCTAACACGCCGCCTTATTATATGACTGTAAGCGGCTGTGCTTCAGGAAACACAAATCCGTCTCTTGATAACCTAAAGGCGGACCAATATGAAAATTTTGCAACGTATTTGATAGACGTTTGCAACTACTTTAAAGACACTCTCGGTATAACATTTGATTACGTTGAGCCTATAAATGAGCCAGATTCTTCATATTGGCAAGCTAACAGCTCAAAACAGGAGGGCGCACATTTTAGTGCAGGAACGTCTCAATCAAATATATATAATGCCGTAAAAACCATAATAAACTCACAAGCACTTCCCTATAAGCTTGCAGGAACAGATGAAACAAACATAGACCATACGATCCATTCATTTAAACTTTTAGACAGCAATGCAAAAGACGCCTTAACTAAAATAAACACCCATGCCTACGGCGGTTCACAACGGGCACAACTTAGAGATTTAGCCGCAAGCAACAGCAAAAAACTGTGGATGAGTGAGGTATGTGTGGGCGACGAGGCGCACGACCATAACGCAATGGGTACAGCACTGCAGTTAAGCGAGATTATTACTAAGGATTTAAGGGAAATTAAGGCTGAGGCATGGGTTGTTTGGCAGGCGGTTGAAAGTGAGCTTGAAAACTTACGCCTTGATAAAACAAGCGGTAACTGGGGGCTTATACATGGGGTGTATGAAGAAACGCCTATCCCGGGTTATCATGTATACGAACAGCAAAGCGGAAAACCGCCAATTAATATGAACAATTTAGGCATTAAGCGTGGAGACTATTTCTTAACCAAGCAATACTATGCAATGGGGCAGTACAGCAAATTCATTAAAAAAGGTTACACAATAATAGATGTCGGCAGTGACAACGCTTTAGCGGCTATTTCCCCGGACAAAAAGGAAATTGTTATTGTTTCTACCAATGCTTCTAATGCAGCAGAAGATACTACGTTTTATTTATCGGCTGTATCAGGGATAAACAACGTGGAGGTTTACAGAACATCTGCCACGGAAAGCATTACAAAACTTGCCGATGCAACTGTAACAAGCGGGCAATTTTTAAATGTCACCCTTCCGGCAAATTCTATTACAACATATGTTGTAAAAGGATCATCACCCCTTTATAACGGCGGTACATCCGTTATAGTTAATGATGGCGTAGTGGGAACGGGGAACGGAAAACTTGAATTTACGTCTTCAAATTCTTCTGATACATGGAGTTACTATGAATCACAAATAGGAGCATATTCAAACGATGTACATTACTCTAAGACCACAGGTGATTCTGTAACTTTTAGGTTTAACGGCACCCAAGCCATTATTTACGGCTCAAAGGCACTCGACAGCGGTATTGTAAGTGTTTCATTGGACGGTGGTACGCCTGTAGAAATAGATTTATACGCCGCCAACCGTTTGGAGAAACAAGTGATTTACGACACAGGCACACTTATAGACGGCAGCCACACAATTATTATGACAATAACCGGCAGGAAAGGCACTCAATCAACCGATACTTTTTTTGCGGTAGACTATGCTAAGATTGTTTCAGGTATACTAGCGGGGGCAGACAGACCGATTTTAAGAAGTGCAAACCCTTGGGATTCCATGGTTTATTTGAACTTTACAGAGGTTTATAATGCTTCAGAATATACTATAAAATACGGTACGCAGTCGGGTGTTTATACAAACTCTGTAACAGATGTTCGTTCGTTAGGCAAAGGAGTAGCCAATCTTATAAACGGCACAACATATTACTTTGTTGTTACAGCTACAGTTAACGGAGTGGAAACGGCGGCCTCAAACGAAATTTTGGCAACGCCTTCAATAGTTAACCCATACGGTACGTTGTATTCTGTAAACTGCGGGGATGGAACGCCCAATGTTTTAGACGACGAAACCTACTTTTTTGGCATATACAACAGCATAACGGATCAAGCGTTCGACATTGATAAGATTTCCGGCAAACAGTGGGGCTATACTACAAATAATGGCACATGGGCGCAATATGTAAAGGGCGACAGATTTGACACGCTTCGGTGCGACACAACAAATGCCGCTGGAGGCTGGATTGAATATGCCTTTGAAGTTCCTAACGGTTCTTATGCAGTTAATTTAGGGTTTAAGGATCCATGGTCAAACCAAAACCGTAAGCAAGATATTATTATTGAAGGTCAAAAGGTTGCAAGCGATTATGTAATTAACGGGGAAGATTTAAAATACTATAGTACCACTGTTGCGGACGGTATGCTTAACGTTAGAATTGAACGTTCTGCTACCGGCGGTGACAATGCTATGATTAGCTGGATACAGATAGATCCCGCAAACTCTCAAATAGTGCTTTCCGCAAATAAAGCCGGGGAAGCATATACAATCACAGGAACACCTCCTGTTTTACCCGATACTGTAGATGTTAAATTTACAGACGGCACAACCGGAACAAGTAGCGTTACGTGGGATACCTTAGACCCCGCTAAATACGCAGAGCCATTTAAAACATTTACATTAAAAGGCTCTGTAAATGGTACGCTGCTTAAAACAGAAGCAACTATTAACACAATACCGGATAATTTATTGTACTACGTTGACAGTGCAGGCATTTCCGGCGGCAATACATCCGCTTCCTTTGATGGCATTAAAGCTATTGTGCCAAACCTGCTAAACAATAGTGCGGATAAACTATTTGAAGGAAGCGGCTGGGGGTATGTTGAGACAAACATAGGTACTTACAACAGCACAGACGCATACAACAGTTTAATATATTCAAATGTAGACACACTTACTTATAAATTTGACGGATTGACCGTCGGCAGTTATTACACATTGGCAATGGGCTTTTACGACCCTTGGAGTGTAACAAGACCAACCGATATTTGGGTTAACAGGGTTAACGCAGATAGTGTAACTGTTAATAGTCAACGTACGCTAAAACTTATAGAAAACGCATTTACAGACAATGGGGAACTGGAAATTAAGCTTACCCCAAGCGGAACAAGCGGCAATAAACCGATTATCAGCTTTGTTTATATATATAAGCAAAGTGACATTACCCCCCCGGCTGTGGCGGTAGTGTCTCCTAAAGAAGGAAGCTGGAGCAAAAATGTACCAACAACCGTTGTATTGCGCGTTGAAGCGGTAAGTGAAGTAAGTACGCTGTCGCTTGCACCGCCTGATGTGTCTGAATGTTTCTTTAAGGTTTCATCCGCAGAAGCAGAAGCACCGTTTGTTAGCGGTGATACATCTTGGAGTAATTTGTTAGATGAACCAACATACAACCCTCAAACGGGGGAATTTATGGTTGATGTAAATAATGTCGGTGATAATTATATTCACTGGTATATTAAGAACACAGCCGGGGAGCAAGTTAACGGTAAGTGCGGCAGTTTTAAAATTGACAATGTGCCTCCGCAATTTATAAAATTTGAAGTAAATGCAACGGCGGCAGGCATAGCTTATCTTACAGCGGAGGCAACAGACAACGCTGGAGGTGCAGGGATTAATGAGTACAAATGGTTTCAAATGGACGCCGGTGCATATAAAGAGATGTCAAAAACATCAACCGGTGCGTATACGGTTTCTGGGCTTACAAACGGCAAACAATACACCTTTAAATCTGAAGTATCTGATTTAGCGGGAAACCAAACAATGTCAAACGAGGAAACGGTTACAGTGCCTGATGGTGGCGACGGGGGGGATAACGATAAAGTAAGTAGCGTAACCCTTAACAAAAATGAGTTAACGCTTGAGATTGGGAAATCGTTTACATTATTGGCTGATGTAAAGCCTGTAAATGCGACCAATAAAAATGTTACATGGGAAAGCGGCGCACAGGAGGTTGCTACAGTAGATATTAACGGCGTTGTAACCGCTGTATCAGAAGGAACAGCTGTAATAACCGTAAAAACCGAAGACGGAGGCTTAACAGATAGCTGTATTGTTACTGTTAAAGAAATAAAGGTAACAATTGCTCCATCTTTAAAGAAAAACCAAGGTATTGATATTACAATATTATTGCCAGATTTTAAGGATTATGAATATTGCGTTTCTATCCTTGACAAAAGCACGAATAAACCGGCAGAACCGCCTGCAGTTAAGAAAAAACCTAGCTGGAAAAGGGTAACGAAGCGAGTCATTCCGGGCATTACGGCTACATCAGAGATGGCAATATTTTTAAGGGATAAAACCACAAAGAAAATCATTGATGTAGAACCAATTGACGTAAAAGATATTAAAGAATTAAAAGCACCAAGCGCAAAGGTAACAACGTTGCAAACAGGAGAGGAAAATGCTGTAAGTATTACGTTTAAAGCCTTTAAACAGGGTTATGAAACGGTGGAATATCAGCTCGCTAAACTGCAGGGTTCTTTAATCCCAGATAACTGGAAAGAGATTGCTGTTCCGAACGGACAGGACGTTAAAAAACCTTTTACAGTAGATAATATTGCAGCAGAAATAGGGGATTATGTTTTCCTTAGAACAAAAGAAGGGGTAGATTACAAACCAAAATCATTGCCTACAAAAGGCGTTAAGGCGCTAGTAAGCGGGAAAGCACCTGATGTTGTCGTTTCCGTTGCAGATGGAACAAAAGCCGGAACGTATAAAATTACTGTAAAAGCAAAAGACGGCGCACAAGTAAACATTAAGGCACTACAATACGCTATTGTTCCTAAAGGCACAAGCCCTTTAACGTTACAAACAAGAGCCGTAAGATGGTCAAAGGTTTCTAAAGACGAAAAGGATAATGTAAAATTGCCTAGAGGTATTAGTGCAGATAATTTTGAGGTTAAAGTAAGATTTGCAAAAACAAAAGATTCTGCGCCCTCCGTAGCCAATTAAAACCAGCGCTTCGTAGGGTGCGCGCTCCCTCGCCCCGTCTCCCCGTTTTATAACACTGTATCGTTATGGAACGGTAAGCCGGGGCGGACAAGTGCGCCCCTTATAAAACCGCCCTCCGATTCCATATCAATTACTTATTCAGTGGTTACTTAAATCTCTTTTATAGTCTATAGGGGATTTGCCTGTATATTTCTTAAACAGACGTGAAAAGTATGATTGGTCCACAAAACCCAAAACAGCACTAACTTCTTTTACCGTGTAATTATGGCGGTGAATAAGGTTACATGCCTTTTGAATTTTCAACCTAAGAAAGTATTCTAACGGGGCGTAACCTGTAGCGTTTTTAAATATACGAGACATATGGGAAACAGAGAAGCTTACTTCCTTAGCTAAGTTTTCAAGCGTTATTGAACCGTCTAAGTTGTTATTCATGTAAACAATTAGTTTTTCAATAATTTTCTTGCTGTCTTCAATGGGCTTAACTTCATTAACGGCAAAATGTATTATTAAAGAAAATATGTGTTCGCATATTTTTGCGGCCAACAACATTGCGCTGTAGCTGTCGTAATATGATAAGGTTTCATAACATTCCTCAAACAGTTCAAGCAGTTTTGAAGAACCATCTATTGGTATGCGCAGTGTGTCAAAAGAATTTATTATGGCGTAATAATTATCTGCCATAACACCATCAATATGGAAGAAATAAATGCTCCATGGGTTTTTGGCACTTGCCCAATATTTATGCCCTGCATTTTTCTCGATAATAATTAAATCACCTTTGTTGAGAGAATGGGTTTTTCCTTTAGTCAGGCAATAGCCTTCTCCATCAACACAAAAGATAATAATATATTCCTTTGCCCCGTTATTACGTTCAATAAAATGATACAAAGCAACGGGAAAAAAACCTATATCCGTAACGTAAAGCCGGCTTGTTAATGGATTGGATTTAACGGATTGTATAGACTTATCCGGTACTACAATATATTTTTGATATTTAAAGCCGTGGGCTTTTCTTGTTTCAACCATAAAGTTCCTTCCTTATAATAGGATAAATCGAATTTATCACTTATTGCTATAAATGTCAATTCAACTGCAAAAAAAATTTAAGAGGGGTGGTCAATTATGTACCAAAACGGCATATCATTAAGGGGTAACTGGCAGTATTGCATTGATGAAGATGACACTGGTCTAAAAAACAGCTTTTACAACAATTCGTTTGAAAATACATGTATTCTCCCCGGTTCAACCGGCACAAATAAAATTGGAGAATTTGAATATACAAACACAGATACACTAAGCAAGGATGCTGTAAAACGGCTACGTCAGCGCAATAAATATGTGGGTGTAATGTGGTATAAAAGCAGTTTTTGCGTTTGTGAAGAAGCATTAAGTAAAAACGCATTTTTATACCTTGAACGTGTTATGTTTTCGTCGATGGTATTTGTAAACGGCAAAAATGCTGGATATAAGACAAGCCTTTGTACACCCCATGTTTATAATATTACTGAACTTCTTACAAAGGGAGAAAACAGTATAGTCATACGTGTGGATAACAGAGACTGTGAAAATATAGGTATATACCCCAGTGCGTATACTGATGAAGCTCAAACTATTTGGAACGGTATAGTAGGGGAAATAAAGGTAGAATTTAAAGACGAGGCTTATATAGAATCATTAAAGGTGTTTACAGATATACACACAAAGAGTATTTACGGCAAAATATACATTAATTCAAACATTTGCATAAATACAAAACTGCAATTTAACCTTAAAAGCTCCGGCGAAAATATTACAACCGTTTGCAATCCTATATCAATAGAAAAGGGTCTTAACAGCTACAATTTTAACATTCCAGTTGAGGGCAGTATAAATTTGTGGGACGAATTTTGCCCCAACTTGTACGATTTTTCAGTTGGTATTTCTGATATGGGTTTGTCTGAACAAACAATGCAAATAGGATATAGAGAGATTAAATCCGAGGGAAGAAATATTCTGCTAAATGGAAGGCCGTTATTTTTAAGGGGCAACATAGACAGCTGTATTTATCCCATCACGGGTTTTCCGCCGGCGACTGAGGCAGAATATGAAATGATTTTTGGTAAAGCTAAAGATTATGGTCTTAATCATATACGCTTTCATTCGTGGTGTCCTCCGCAAGCCGCCTTTGATGCTGCTAATAGGTTAGGATTATACCTTTTGGTTGAAGGACCCGTATGGCTTGATAACTGGATGAATTTTCCTTTAGGCAGTAAACCCGAACATTACATGTACATACATGAAGAGGCAGAGCGCATTATAAATACTTACGGCAATAATCCCAGTTTTTGTATGTTTAGTAACGGCAATGAAATTAACGGTGACTTTAATATTCTTAAAAAAATAGCTAAAGAGCTAAAAGACAGCCGTTTTCTTTTTACGCTTACATCTAACTGGGACAGAAAGATTACAGAATATGATGATTACTTTGTTGGTCAGTCTATAAACGATGTAGGTTTAAGGGGGCAGTATTTTTTAGACGACTTGGTAGAAGGCACATTCCTTAACTATAATGATGCTGTGGCGGAGGAAGACATTCCCATTATTACGCACGAAGTAGGGCAGTACTGCGTATTTCCTGATATTAATGAGATAGACTTATACAACGGCGTACTGTATCCCGCAAATTTTATTGCCATAAAAACTGAAATGCAGAAAAACGGATTGCTAAAATATCATGATAAATTTTTATATGCCTCCGCAAAGCTGTCTGCCATGCTATATAAAGACGAAATTGAAGCGGCACTTAGAACAGAGGGTTTAGCAGGTTTTCAGCTTCTTGCATTGCATGATTTCCCTGGGCAAAGTACAGCTACTGTTGGCATATTAAACGCATTATGGGGTGAAAAGGGAGCGGTTACAAAGGAAGAGTTTACCAACTCATGCAATTGCGTTACACCCCTTGCAATACTTGAAAAACGCATTTATAAAAATACAGAAATACTTAAGGGCGCTGTAAAAATAGCTAATTACTATTCCGATAGTATTGAGAACTCTCTGGTTGTTCTTAACGTTTCTGATGAAACGGATATTGTGTTTACAAAACAGACGTACATTAATTTGGAAATTGGGCTAAACAGTGTTTTTGAATTTTCTTTTGACTTATCATCGGTTAAAGAAGCAAAGCACCTTACAATTGCGGCAAGCGTAAACGACATATATGTTAACAATTGGAGCATATGGGTTTACCCTGAATACAGCCGGGTACAGCTTCCCCCTTATGTTTGCACAGATTATTTAACGCTTGAAGAACGGCTTTTAAATGGGGAGACAGTTTTATTTATTCCGCCGTCAAAGCAAATAAAAAGGTGTTTAAGAGGCAGTTTCTTTCCTGTATTTTGGAGCCCAGTACACTTTGAATGTAAAGATGCGTGCGGTTTATATATTAATAACAGTCACAATATCTTTGGCTCATTTCCCACGGCAGATTATGGTCAATATCAATGGAAGATGTTGCTTGAATCATCTGTAAGCATAGAAATTGATGATGTAGACATAGAGCCTATAACGCTTGTAGTGCCTAATTATTTCTATATGAATAAACGTACTAATTTATTTGAGGCAAACGTTTCAAACGGCAAGCTTATAGTTTGCACACTGGATATTTTAAAAGATGATGTAACCGCCAAGGCTTTAAGGGAAAGCATATTTTCGTACGTTGAAAGCGGCGTAACACCAACACAATCTTTATCTGTTGATGAGCTTCACAATTTGTTTAAGGTGGAGCAGGAAACAAAGGAAGATATGCGCCCTAACATTGCTCTTAATAAGCCAACTACTGCCAGCAGTAAAAAGTCTCAAATAAATGATTCTTCATACGGCAATGACGGTAACAATATGACGTTTTGGTGTGCCAAAGATGCAGAAAACGGTCATTGGTGGCAAGTGGATTTAGGAGAGGTGTATGACATTTCGGGTACATCCATAACGTTTTGCCATGAAGCAAATTACAAGTACGTTCTTAGTGTGTCTACTGATGGAGTTAACTGGGAGACGGCGGTAAATGACACAGGGCAGATCGAACGGTTTATTTACAGAGAAAATAACTTTACAGCCAGCGCAAAATATGTAAGAATAGTGTTTACTACTTTGCAGTCGGGCATATGGGCATCTCTAAAAGATTTTAGGGTATTTAATTAAGCACTGTATAAGTCAGATACAAATTCCGGCGAGCAAAATTCAGTGGTTACTTAAAGCGCAGTAATATATACTCCTTAACCACATAAAATAGCACTGCCTTGCGGCGAATTTTACTTGTGGACTACGTCATCAACTTCTTGTGTGCCGCTAGCACACGGCGTCGTCTCTTCCTTGCCACAAGCAAAATTTGCTCGCAACTCAGTACCATTTTATATGGTTAAGGAGTATAAACCCATATCTTCTGCCAAAACACAAGGGGCGATTTATTAAAATGATAAAAAAGCTAAAACTTTCATATAAGTATATAAGACTTTTTATTATATTGGTAATCGTCCCTGTTTTTTTAATACAAACATTTTTCAACTGGATTTATGTAAAATCCATTACAGATAAAACATCAGAACTTACAGATATTACAATAAGACAGCTCTCTTATTTCATGGAAGAAAACATTAAAAATTTGTCCATTACAGCCTCCTCCATTGTTAATGATGCGGAACTTATGAAAATGCTTGAGCTTTGGCGCAACGAAACCAACGGCAGTTTAAAGCTTCAGCACAAAAACAAAATTTCATCAAAGATATACAGTTATATAAATTATTTATCTAATATTGAGGGTGTTTATATATTTTATACGGGGCAAGGTTTATATAATCTTAACCTAAGTAATGAAGAGGAAATAAGAAATGCGCAGTGGTATACAGAAACGGTGGAAAATGTGGGAACTAAGGTGAAATACATTTTAGCACCAAGCCTAAGTAACGACAATAAGCGTTATACAGCCATTGCGATATCCCCCAAAAATATTATAAACAACGACATAGAGCTTATTTTAATCTATCTTAACAGCAACACATTTGGCAGGTGGAATTCAACAAGAGACGACTACACAATGGACGAATTTTATCTTATAGACCAAGACGGGAACATTTTAGAAAGTACCAACAGAAGTTTATTATATAAAAATATAAGTGATATGCCGTATTTGCAAGAGCCGTTTTTAGGCAGTGAAGAGAAATTTACCTATAGCTATGACGGTAAGACCTATTTTTCTGTATCTACAATAATCAGTAAAACAGGCTGGAAGCTTTTAAATATTGTAAATTACAGCAGCTTCTCAAAATCGAACTTAATTATTTCAACGTATTTTTTATGGGCTATTGTACTTATACTGTGTGTGTTTTTGCTGTTTTTTTACTTTATGTATCGTGATATTGCAAAGCCAATAGGTATGATTATTGAAGAAACAGAAAGGGTAAAGGACGGAGCGTTTCATATTAAAAACATTGAAATAAACATTTTAGAGCTTCATTTGCTTTACAGTGCATTTAAAGATATGCTGCAAAAAATCAACCAACTTATAAACGAAAAGCTGGCAAAAGAGCGTGAAAGGGTTGACCTTGAAATAAAATTTTTGCAATCACAGATAAACCCCCATTTTTTGTATAACACGCTTAATACTGTACGCATTTTGGCAAGTATTTCTAAAAATGATAATATAAAAAATATACTTGATTCACTTATAAGGCTTTTAGGCGCAACATTTGGCAAAGGCGGGGAAGTATGCAGTATTTCAGAGGAAATAGACTATTTAAAGGATTATATAAATATTATGCGATTCAGGCATGGAAGCATTTTTGTAGTTAAATATAAAATGGAGCCAGAAACAGAAGCGTGCATTGTTCCAAAACTTATATTGCAGCCTATTGTTGAAAATGCCTTAATACATGGGCTTTCTGAAGATGACGGGGTTATTCTTATTAAAAGCTGTATAGTTAATGACGTACTGCAAATAATTGTATGTGATAACGGCAAGGGTATATCAGATGCCACGCTTAATAAACTTAGAGAGGAATCAAAAAGCAGTACATTAAGCAGTATAGGCTTTTCAAACGTAAGGGATAGGGTTAGGCTTAATTATGGTAATGAGTACGGTGTGAACATTGAAACAAAGGAAGGGTTTTTTACTAAAGTAACTATAAGACTGCCAATAAGACACTGTTGAGTATAAATATTCAACACAGCCTATATTAAATGAATCGGTGAGCTAAATGACAAATATTTTAATTATTGAGGACGAGCCATTAATAAGAACTGCCATTAAAACCCTTGGCAACTGGGAAAGCGATGGGCTTTCTATTAAATATGAGGCGCAAAATGGAAAAAAAGGGCTTGAGTTATTGGCTAAAAACAACGATATAAGCATTGTGCTTGTAGATATAAATATGCCTGTTTTAAACGGGATTGAATTTATAAAACGCGCTAAACAACAAGGGTTTAAGGGAACAATAATTGTGCTTAGTGCCTATAATGAATACAATCTTGTGCGTCAAGCCTTTACGCTTGGCTGTAACGACTATATAATTAAGACAGACTTAAACTATGGGTATATTTTAAAGATTTTAAATGGGTTTATTAACAAAAAACCGGCTTATTTACAAGAATACGCAAACCCACACGGGCATTTTGATGAAAAAAATCATGTAAAAAATAGCGCCGACGAGAGCTATATGGTTTCTATTGTTGTGCTTATTGACAACTTTAAAGCCATTAAACAAAGAGACCCAAGTGGTGAAGTATCCTATATTAAAGAGGTTGTGCTGTCCACAATATCAGAGGCAGTAAAAAAACATAGAAACAAATGCTTTGCTGTAAATAATTCAGAATACGTAATTGTTATTTGGTTTAAAATTGTGAGTATATCGGGTGTTTTAACAGAAATCTCACGCATTATAAACAGGGCAAGGCAAAATCTTTTTAACTATGCTGGTATTAATGTGTCTATAGGCGTAAGCAATGTTGTTACAACAGAGAAAAGTGAAGTTGATTTGCAAAATGAAGCACACGAAAATGCACAATTGCGATTTTTATACGGAAGCAACCGTACTTTTTATCCTGAAAATCAGTTTATTGACACAGTTAAAAACAACTCACTTATTGATGCAGATTGGGAGTTGCTTGCTAAAGCTATTACTGATTTAAATCAAAAGGAGGCGTATAGAATACTTAATGCAATTACAGATGAACATCTGCTTAGGGGGCTTAATGTAAAGTCTATTAAAGACCATTATGCCCGCATTGTTTTTATTATAATGAAGTCTCTGTACGAGCTTAATCAGTCGAGCATAGAAATATTCGGCAGGGATATAAATTTTTATGATGAACTGGAAAGGTTCGACACTATGAAAGAGGCTAATATATGGTTAAAAAATCTCTTAGACTGGACCTTTGAGTATATAAAAACTAACTCAAACGACAAAGATTGTGACATCATAGCTAAAGCTTGTAATTTCATAAATAAAAATTACAGTCAAGATATAAGCCTTTTAATTGTCAGTGAGTATGTGGGGGTTAACGAAAGCTACCTAAGCCATTTGTTTTCAAAACAAACAGGAGAAACATTTGTAAAGTACTTAACAAAGGTGCGCATGAATGAGGCTAAACGGATAATTACATCGACTAATCATAAACTCTATAAAGTTTCTGAAATGGTGGGCTATGTTAATTTTGAACATTTTAGCAGAACATTTAAAAAATATACGGGGTACAGCCCCAGTCAATTTAAGGATATAATACATTAGACCTCTTGCGAAACCTCAAGACACCTTCCATATGAAAATCTCATTAATCGGTTTAAGAAACGAAGATGCCGCTTTACAAAGGTTTTGCCCTTTAATGCGAAAAATCCGACGACTTAACCGTTTTTTTAAGTCCTCTTACAGGCACACCTGCGGATATGGAACCACAGGTGGAGAGCGCTCTCTATCGTTCAAATATCGTCAGACACATTCTCGCTAACCCTTCAAGTCTGTATATCGCATCTTCCTCTCAAATGTAACCAAGCTCTATACAAAACTTCTATAAATATTTTGCCAAATGCCGCTATTTGATCTTACATAGAATGAGTATATTGATTTTGACGGTGTCCAATGGGACAGAAGCCTAATTATTAAAATATGAATGAGGAGAAAATCATATGATTTTCGTCATACATTTGCCACTGAAACGTTGTATCGCTGGCTTAGAGAGGGGGCGTGATTTGGATAATTGCTTGCCATATCTAAGCGCATATATGGGTCATGCACATTTCGAGCACACGGCATATTACATCCATCTTGTCCCTGAGTATTTCCCACAAATGGCAAAGATGGATTTAGGGCGATTTGCAGAATTGTTGCCGGAGGTGGAGTCATAAAATTTTCAGGGGGCCTATGTTGTGAACATTCTTTAGTGTAAATGGAATAATGTTCTAAAATTTTGTTAATAATTTTACTACGGCCAAACAAGGCAACGCCGGAGAGACTGTGTCAAAACTCTGGAAGAAACTCATAAAGAGTGATATAATAGCCATAACAACTTAAATGCAAAAAGGGTGTT
>CAZJGG010000058.1:0-15275 GCA_964545475.1 uncultured Eubacteriales bacterium
AATGTGTTGGTTATGCCGCATAAAATAAGGTAGCGGTTAGGTACAAATAGCTATACTCCTTAACCATATAAAATAGTACTGAGTTGCGAGCAAATTTTGCTTGTGGCAAGGAAGAGACGACGCCGTGTGCTAGCGGCACACAAGAAGTTGATGACGTAGTCCACAAGTAAAATCCGCCGCAAGACAGTGCTATTTTATGTGGTTAAGGAGTATATATAAGGAGAATGGAATTTTGGATTTCCTTAACAGACACAAAAGATTATTTATAATTATAGTATTGATTATTTGTATAGCGGCAATAATTGCAACGGTCAATTACCGGTTTAGACCTACATTTTTAGACGATGCTCTTGGTTATGTTGTATCGCCTGTGCAGGGCGCAATATCCGGAGCCGCAAATTGGGTAAAGCAAAAAACAGCTTATTTTACAGATAACTATGTTTACAAGCAGGAAAATATAAAATTAAGTCAGACAATTGATGAATTAAAGGCGGAAAACAAGCGTCTTAAGCTTGTTGAAGAGGACTACCAAAAACTTACGCAACTTTTAGTTTTAAACGAAAAATATCCTGAAATAAAAAAAGTTGGTGCTTTAGTTATCGGCAAAGATACAAGCAACTGGTTTAATACCTTTACCGTTAACAAAGGCACAAACGACGGGTTGCAAAATAATTTAATGGTATTAACCTCAGGAGGGCTTGTAGGTCGCATAACGAAAGCCGCCGATACATATTCGGAGGTTTTAACCATAATTGACAATAACTCCGCTGTATCGGTAAAATGCCTGCGGACGGAGGATATAGGGCTTTTAAAAGGGGATATATCTTTAACAAAGTCCGGGCTTTGCCGAATGGAGTTTAAAAAAGACGCAGAAATTTTAGAGGGAGACGAACTTGTAACGTCTCACTTAAGTGATATTTATCCGCCGGGCATTGCCGTGGGTATTGTTAAAGAAGTTCGTATGGACGACAAAGGACTTTCTAAATACGCAATTGTCATGCCTTACGTTGATTTTTCAAATATAGAATCCGTTTTGGTTTCAACGGAACGGTATAACCGCTTCAGAACCGGCGAGCCAGGCGTGGGAGAATAATATGCGGGTTTTTATTATTTCTTTAATTTTAATAATTAATGTTATTTTACAGTCAACTCTGTTTTCTTATATTGAGATCTTTGGTATAAGGCCTAACACATCGCTTATAATAGTAGTTACGTACGCATTGTTAAGAAGTGATATAGAAGGGGCCATAGTTGGTTTTTTTGCCGGGCTTTTACAGGATATTTTGTTTGGAAGAGTAATTGGGCTGTATGCGGCATTAGGTTTTATTACCGGGTTTTTATGCGGAAAGCCTTTTAAAGATTTTTACAGGGAAAATTATTTAATACCTATGTTCTTTGTTGGCATAAGCTGCATTGCATACGAATTTGTGTTTTATTTCTTATATTTTCTGTTTCAAGGTAAAATTGACGTTTTTTACTATTTAGGAAGAATAATTTTGCCGGAATCGGTTTACTGCATAGCCCTTACAATACCATTTTACAGAATAATGTATGGGATAAACGATAAAATCGAAGCCCACGAGCGTTTTTCAAGAAAGTTGTTTTAAGGGGATAAAACTATGGAAGAAAACATGAAAACCAAAATATTAAGGGTTGTTACAAACAGGCTTTTAGTTATTACTTTAGTATTTTTTGGGATGTTCTATTTTTTGGTAACACAGCTTTTTGATCTTCAAATTGTAAATGGTCACGTTTACGAAGAAGAACTTACTATAACAAGAACCGAGACAATAGAAATCCCTGCACCAAGAGGCACTATTTATGACAGACTGGGCAGACCTTTAGCCATTAATAAATCTGCATATGTTATAAAGCTTAATCCGGGAATAAAAGTTGAAAATATTAACGATATTGTGCTTAATATGGCTAACTTTCTTGAAGTAAGTGGGGAAAAATATGATACATATTTTCCTATTTCAAGAACACAGCCTTATACGTTTGCGTTTAATAACAGCGAAGCAAGAGAAAAACGCTGGAAAAAAGACATAAATGTAGCTGAGAATTTGACTGCTGATGAAGCAATGGAGTCACTTAGGAAAAAATTCGACGTTGACGAAAAATTAAGCGATGATGATGCATGGAAAATAGTTGCTTTTCGCTCGCTAATTTATATAAACCGATTTAACATGCATTTGCCTATTACCATTGCATTTGATGTTAAAGAGGAAACAGTTATTCAGCTTGAAGAAAACAACGAGCTTTACGAATCGTTTTATTATGATATTGAGCCTTTAAGGGAATACCCAGGTGGTGAGAGTGTCTCACATATAATAGGTTATACCGGAAGGATAAATGATAAGGAATATGAAGCTTTTAAGGATAAAGGTTACGGCGTAGACGATAAAATCGGCAAAACGGGGCTTGAAAAATCTTTTGAAGACAGTTTCCGTGGCACAGCCGGCTGGCAGGAAGTTGAGATGGCGCAAAATGGCCGCCCAATAAGGGTTAACGAAACAAAGCTGCCAACACCGGGGGATAAGCTGTTCCTTACTATTGACCTTGAATATCAAAAAAAAATATATACGGTTTTGGAAGAGCAACTTAAAGAAATATTAAAAAATAAGCTTAAAGGTGTATCTGCAAAAGAAAAGCCAATATCCCAAAAAGAGCTTTTTATTTCTATGGTTAAAAGCAACAATATTCCAGTGAAAGACATTTTAGATGCGGAAAGCGGAGAAAACACTTTAAAAATTAAGGCAATAATAGAAAAAAGCCTTAAAAATATGGAAAAAGAGCTTTCCGATGAAAAAGAGGAAAACCCACAAAAAATAAGAGAAAAAAATGCTAAGCTTGCTTTTTGTGATGCTATTGATGCCGGAGAAATTTCCAGCAAAACTATGGTTTTAATAATGTATGAGCTTGGAATTTTAAATGATGAAGAAAGTTATTTGGAAAGTGTAAAAGCGGGCCGCAGAACTACTTTACAGGTTATTATTGATAAAATTGACGACGGGCAAATAACGCCTCAAATGACTAACCTTGACCCGTGTACAGGAAGTGTTGTGGTTGTGGAAACTGCTACAGGGGGAGTTTTGGCGGCTGTTAACTACCCTTCATTTGATAATAATAGGCTTGCAAATTATATGGACAACGCATATTACAACAAAATTAACAATGACCCTACTACGCCTTTGTTAAACAGATCTTTTATGGAAAGGCGTGCGCCCGGCTCTACATTTAAAATGATTTCTGCTCTTGCTGGGCTGGAATCCGGGATTATAAAACCAACAACAAGAATAACGGATCTTGTGGCGTTTACAAAAGCCGGCAGACCTTATGCAAAATGTTGGTCCAGCGTGTCTCACGGTAGCATTAACGTTGAGCAGGCTCTTGAACATTCTTGCAACTACTTTTTTTCGGATATGGCGTATGAAATGGGAAATTCTAAAAATGGAAACCAGTTGGATTCCATTAGTATATTAAACAAATATATGATTGAGTTCGGTCTTAACGACAGAAGCGGCGTAGAAATCGGCGAATATAGAGATGCTGTTGACTTTCCGTTGGCCATATCTTCTCCAGCCTTTAAAGAAAAGATTGAAACAGACCGTAATTCCAACGCTCCGAGAAGAGATGTTGAATGGGTAGACGGAGATACTGTCCGTACTTCTTTCGGTCAGGCATACAACGGTTATTCTGCCGCAGTTATGGCAAAATATATTAATATGCTTGCAACTAACGGTGTTTACAAAGATTTGCATTTAATGGATAAAGTTTACGTTAACGACGTAACGGAAGATATAAACGCCGAAGATGCTAAAGTCGTTAGAGTTGAAAATTATAAGCAAAAGAATGAACATATTCTGGACTTAGACCCGGAACACTTAAAGGTTGTTATAAACGGTATGCTTAAAGTTACCTCTACAGGAACGGCAAGAAGCACATTCGAGGGATTTCCAATTAAAGTTGCAGGGAAAACAGGAACAGCGCAGGAAAGCACAAAACGCCAAGACCATGCTTCATTCGGAGGTTTTGCACCGGTGGAAGATCCCCAAATAGCCGTATACGTGATTATACCTTACGGTAATACAACAACAACTGCAAAACCGGCGGCTCAGGTTGCAAAAGAAGCAATAGCAGAATATTTCGGGCTTAACAACACATTTGAAAATGATTCTGAGAATAAAGACTTATCCATGTAAAAAACATAAATCATAAATCGAAGATTTAATACGAAGGGAATGTTAAAATGTCTAACCAAAATTGCGTTGTTTTTAAAGGGAACAAAAACGGAATAACGGTTATGCTTGACGAAAGCTGCGAATTTAGTGAAATAACGGATGTTTTGGGCGATAAGGTTGACGATGCCAAAAAATTTTTTGGCGGTGCAAAAACAGGTATATCTTTTCAGGGGCGAAAGCTTACGGAAGAAGAGGAAACAGTTCTTTTAAATATTATCGCAAAACATGCAAATTTAAGCATTTCCTTTGTTTCTGAGGATATATATAAAGGGGTTGAAACTAAGATTTCCGACAATAGTGTTAAACTGGATCAAACCGCTACTTATTCATCTAAATTATTTTCTTCAGAGCATATTACTAAATATCACGCAGGCTCTTTAAGAAACGGGCAGTCTATAAGATACCCCGGAAGCGTTGTTATTATGGGTGATGTTAATGCCGGGGCAGAGGTTATTGCAGAAGGCAATATAATAGTTTTAGGCGTTGTTAAAGGGCTTGTTCACGCCGGGGCAACGGGAAATGATGAATGCTTTGTTGCCGCAATTAATTTAGACCCAACTCAGCTTAGAATTGCTGATATTATAACATATATCCCTAAAGAACCAGGAAAAAAAGAAAAAAAACTAAGCATTCCAAGTTATGCTTATATTAAAGATGGTCAGATATATATTTCGCCTTTATAATATGGTCACTGAATAATGTTTTGCGTCTCTCCGCTTGACTAAGTGCACATGGATTTCATTGTAGGGAACGCATTTCATGCGTTCCGAAACTTCAAAAACTAATAATTTTGGCAATTTGGTATTACCGGAACGCATACAATGCGTTCCCTACAAGTGGGTAGGTATACGCGTTATTTTTTAAAATTGCAATAAGGTATAAATGGATTTCATCGTAGGGAACGCATTGTATGCGTTCCGTACAAGTAGTTAGGCATATGCGTTATTTTCTTAAAATTGCAATAAGGTATGAATGGATTTCATTGTAGGGAACGCATTTCATGCGTTCCGAAACTTCAAAAACTGATAATTTTAGCAATTTGGTATAATCGGAACGCATAAAATGCGTTCCCTACGAGTAGGTAGGCAAATGGATTATTTTTTTAAAATTGCAATAAGGTATGAATGGATTTCACTGTAGGGAACGCATTGTATGCGTTCCGAAACTTCAAAATCTGATAATTTTGGCAATTTGATATCATCGGAACGCATAAAATGCGTTCCCTACAAGTAGGTAGGCATATGCGTTATTTTTTTAAAATTGCAATATGGTATGAACGCATTTCATGCGTTCCGAAACTTCAAAAACTGATTATTTTAGCAATTTGGTATAATCGGAACGCATAAAATGCGTTCCCTACAAGTAGGTAGGTATACGCGTTATTTTTTAAAATTGCAATAAGGTATAAATGGATTTGATTGTAGTGAACGCATTTCATGCGTTCCGAAACTTCAAAATCTAATAATTTTAGCAATTTGGTATAATCGGAACGCATAAAATGCGTTCCGTACAAGTAGGTAGGCATATGCGTTATTTTCTTAAAAATGCAATAAGGTATGAATGGATTTCATTGTAGGGAACGCATTTCATGCGTTCCGAAACTTCAAAAACTGATAATTTTAGCAATTTGGTATAATCGGAACGCATAAAATGCGTTCCCTACAAGTAGGTAGGCAAATGCGTTGTTTTTTAAAAATGCAATAAGGTATGAATGGATTTCATTGTAGGGAACGCATTTCATGCGTTCCGAAACTTCAAAATCTGATAATTTTCGCAATTTGGTATAATCGGAACGCATAAATGCGTTCCCTACGAGTAGGTAGGCATATAATGATTAATTTGCAAAAGCTTTAAAAATTTGGTATTATAGAATAAAGCACTGGAATAAGTGTATGAAAAATTTACAGGGGGATGTTTTATGAGCGAAGTTATTGTTATAACATCAGGAAAAGGCGGTGTAGGAAAAACAACCACGTCTGCTAATTTAGGAACCGGGCTTGCGGCAAAAGGCAAATCCGTTTGCATGGTGGATGCGGACATAGGGCTTCGCAACCTTGATGTTATAATGGGTCTTGAAAACAGAATTGTTTACGACCTAGTTGATGTAATAGACGGACATTGCCGCTTAAAGCAGGCATTGATTAAAGATAAACGCTTTCAAAACTTATTTTTGCTTCCGGCGGCACAAACAAAAGATAAAAATGCCGTTAGCCCGGAGCAAATGCAAAAGCTTTGTGAGCAGTTAAAAGAAGAGTTCGACTATATTATAATGGACTGCCCGGCAGGTATTGAGCAAGGCTTTAAAAACGCTGTGGCAGGAGCGGACAGGGCGGTTGTGGTTACAACGCCGGAGGTTTCCGCTGTTAGAGATGCGGACAGAATTATCGGCCTTTTAGAAGCCGAAGGTATAAAAAATCCGCTTTTAATTTTAAACAGAATCCGTGTAGACATGGTAAAACGCGGCGATATGATGGCTTTAGATGATGTTACAGATATATTAGCTATAGACGTTTTAGGCATTGTGCCGGACGATGAAAGCATTGTTATTTCTTCTAATAAAGGTGAACCAGCCGTATTATCTGAAGAATCTCGTGCGGGACAAGCTTTTAGAAATATTGCAGATAGAATTTTGGGAAATGAAGTTCCTTTAATGAATTTAGATATTCAAGAAGGCTTTATGGACAAATTGAAAAAACTTTTTAAATTTTAATAGGGGGCGGTTTAGTGGATTTATTTAGTTTTTTAAAAAGAAAGCAAAACTCCAAAGATATTGCAAAAGACCGCCTAAAGCTTGTTTTAATCCATGATAGGGCGAATTGTTCCACTCAGCTTCTTGAGATGCTTAAAAACGATATTATAAAAGTTATTTCAAATTATATGGAAATAGACGAGGAAGGGCTTGATATTCAAATTTCTCAAACTCCTTCAGATTTGGGCGACGAAAATGTACCAATGCTTTGTGCAAACATACCTATAAAGAATATGCGCAAAACATCGTCTAAAGGCGATGAATAGTTCTCTTATTTTTAGTTTTAGGTGGTTTTAGGTGGTTTTTAATGAAAAGACAATATAAAAGCTTTGATTTTCTTCTTTGTGCGGCTGTTCTTCTTCTTGTTGTGTATGGCGTTATTATGATTGGCAGCGCTACACACAAGGAGATTTCGGCCCAAAATATAAAGCAAATAATATTTTTTGGTTTGGGAATAATTCTTTTATTGATTTCGGCTTTTATTGATTATCATTTTATTTGTAAGTTTTATATAATAATATATTTGTTTTCTATATTTTTGCTGGCGGGCGTGCTTGTTTACGGATATTTGTTTTTAGACAACAGGGTTTGGCGGTGGTATGAGGTTGGACCTATAAAAATACAGCCGTCGGAATTTGCAAAGCTTTTTCAAATTATTTTTTTATCAAAATATATAGATATGTATAAGGAAAAAATAAATACACCTAAAGTCTTGCTTACACTTATAGCGACAACAGCTTTGCCTATTGTATTGATAATAATACAACCATCATTATCTGTAAGCCTTTGGTTTATGTTTATCTCACTGTGTATAATATTTTTAGCTAATATAGATACGAAAATAATATTAACTGCACTTGGTATTGTTGTGCCAATTGGTTCATTTGCATATTGGGACATAAAAAATGGTGCGGTAATTTTAAGTAACGTGCTTTTTGATCATCAGCTAAGCAGAATAATGACCTTTGTTAACCCTGTTAAAGACAATAAAGGTACAAATTATCAAACAATACAATCAATAAGGGCAATTGCCTCCGGGCAGCTTAACGGAAAAGGTTTGTATAAAGGGCTTGTAACTCAGTTTTCAAACTTACCGGAAGCCCATACCGACTTTATTTTTTCAGTAATTGGAGAAGAACTAGGGTTTATCGGATGTATGATTGCTATAGCTTTAGTATTTTTTATTATAATAAAATGTTTGCTAATAGCTCAAAACGCAGCGGATTATTTAGGCAGGCTAATTGCAGTTGGCGTGGCCTCCATGCTTATGTTTCAAATGTTTTTAAATGTAAGCGTAGCTATGGGTGTACTTCCAAATACGGGTGTTCCGTTTCCATTTGTTAGTTATGGAGGCAGCTCATTATGGGTAAGCATGATTGCCATTGGTCTTGTTATAAACGTAAAAATGACAAAAACAAAGTCTATTTTTGAGGGGTGAAATTTATGAATATTGCTTTAATAGCGCATGACAACAAAAAAATTTTGATGGAGAACTTATGCATTGCTTACAGACATATTTTGCATAAGCACAATTTATTTGCAACGGGAACAACCGGGCGATTAATTGAAGAAGCTTCAAACTTAACTGTACACAAATATCTGGCAGGGCACTTAGGCGGAGAACAACAGCTTGGTGCGCAGGTTGCACATAATGACATAGACCTTGTGATTTTTTTAAGAGATCCTGTTACACAAAAAAACTACGAGCCGGATTTAAACAGTGTTTTGCGTCTTTGCGACATTCACAACATTCCTCTTGCAAGTAATTTGGCGACTGCAGAAGCGTTGTTACTTGCACTTGACAGAGGAGATTTGGACTGGAGAAAATTAGTAAAGAGCTAGGAAGCACTGGTTGTTCTAATTAAGTGCCATGAAACCTCATGGCACATTATTTTTATGGAGATTTATTAAATGAATAATTTTTTTAAAAAATGGGGGATTTCAGAATATTTTGAAATGCAGGCTGAAAGTTACCCCGGCTTAAAAATTGCAAGGATTACAGAACAGCATAGAAATAATTATAAAGCCGTTACGGATACCCAAAACGGTTTAATAGATGCGGCTGTCTCAGGCAAATTTGCTTATAATACCAGTAGCTCTGTGGATTTTCCTGCAGTTGGCGATTGGGTTATGATTGACGAAAACGCCGTTATTCATCATACTTTAAACAGAAAAAGTGCTTTTATACGAAAAGCTGCGGGGACAAACAAAGATGCGCAAATTGTGGCAGCTAACATTGATTTCGTTTTTATTTGCATGGCCCTTAACGAGGACTTCAATTTGCGGCGGCTTGAAAGGTATCTTTCAATTGCATGGGACAGTGGGGCAACCCCGGTTGTTGTGCTTACTAAGGCGGATTTATGCGATGATTTGGAATTAAAGCTTTTAGATGTTAACAACGTTGCTTTTGGAGCGGATGTTATTACCTGTTCGTATTCCAATGGCGGAGGATATGACGAAGTTTTAAAGTTTTTAGAATCAAAGACTGAAAAAACCATAGCTTTTATCGGTTCTTCTGGCGTGGGAAAGTCTACCTTGATTAACTTTTTGGCAAAGGAAGAAATTTTTGAAACAAACGGTATTAGAAACGACGGTAGAGGAAGGCATACAACAACTCATCGTCAAATGGTTTTGTTAAGATCTGGCTTAATTTTAATTGATACGCCGGGAATGAGAGAAATTGGAGTTGAAAGTGCTAGCTTTGAAAAAACCTTTGGAGACATAGAAGAATTAAAGCTCATGTGCAAATTTAGTGATTGCACACATACGGCAGAGCCGGGCTGTGCAGTAATTGTCGCAATAGAAAGCGGAGAGCTTAATGTTGATAGGTTTAATAATTATAAAAAAATTATGAAAGAAATAGGTTACGACGGATTATCCTCTAAACAAATTGAGCAGAAGAAAATTAACAAAATGTTTGGAAGCAAAAAAGAGATGAAAAATGCGTTTAATGAAATAAAATCAAGGAGTAAAAATAAAGGAGCGTTTTAATGACTTATACAGGAACAAAAACTAAAACAATTGTGTATACGGCACTTTTTTCGGCTTTTGTATTTTTATTTACCGCATACATATTTCATATGCCCATAGGAGCAAACGGTGGTTACATCCATTTTGGAGATGCTTTTATTTTCATTGCAGCTATAATTTTGCCATTTCCATATTCTCTATTTGTTGGGGCAATAGGGGCTGGGCTTGCAGATGTTTTAACAGGCAGCGCAATATGGGCACCGGCAACAATTGTTATAAAGCCTTTAATGGCAGTGTTTTTTACATCAAAGTTTGACAACATTTTAAAAAGCAAAAGGAATTTAATTGCGCCTGTTGCCGCAGGGTTAACAGGTATGCTTTTATATTATTTATACGAAGCTTTATTGTATGGAAATTTTATTTTACCGCTTTATGCTATTCCTTTGGGGCTTATACAGCTTGTAGGAAGCGCAGCGGTTTATTACGTTTTTATATTTGTCGGGTTTAAAGTGTTTAAAAACAACTTAATGTGAGTGTTAAGTAATGTCAAATTTGTGATAAATTGCTACAAAATTTTCTGTGTTTTTTATTTGATAATAATTATTGAAATTTTTACTATTTAGTGGTATACTTGTTTTGCGCACATTAGTGTGTGAAACAAGCGGGTGTGGTTCAATGGCAGAACATCGGCTTCCCAAGCCGAAAGCGTGGGTTCGATTCCCATCACCCGCTTTTTTTTATTTCCTTTTTATGTTTCGGGCTTATTGAATTCAGTCATATGCTTGCGGAAATAAAGAGGATTTAATTGCCTTTGTAGCTTTGAGTTTTTTCGTAGAGGATTGGCTATACTATTGTGGAAGCATTGCCATAGGGATTGAAAATAACTCTCGTATTCGGAAAGTTCCACTTTTGCATCGCTGTCAACATCGGTCATAACGCATTCTTTTAAATCGTATAAAATAGCTGTTTTACGGGATACATCGTGAATTATCCAAGGGAAGTTAAGCCTGTCTCTAAAGTGATCTGCCAATATGGGCAAAACGTTGTTTTTTGGCGAAATATCTGCGTAAAATACCCCGGACTTTGTTTCTTTGAACCTTATAAACTCTTTTTGCAAATGGGCTTCACGCAAAACGGTTTTCGCTAAACTTTGAACTTCCCATACACAGTCTATATGGGTATGTTTGTCTATTATTTTTCCGGATTCAAAGCCTTTTAAAATGTACTGATATATAGGCATAAACCGTTGGTCGGAAGCGCTTAGAAATGAAACGCATACATTTTCGTGAAATTCATTTGAGATTTTTTTGGTTAATGCCGTATTTACACGTTCGGATTGTTGGGTATTAGTTGTTACAAAGAAGTAATCTGTATTAAGTGATTGTTGGTAGAAGTCTTGGTCTGTTATGTCTAAGGGTTGCCAATTGCTATAGTAATGGCCGTAAATAATTGTTAAAAAGCCGTCGAAAGTTCCGTCAAAGATGTAGGTGTTTTGCATTCTATTTCCCCCTTTTCCGCTGAAATTGCCTTTATGCCCCCGGATTCAAACAAGTTCAACTGCTGCCACCCTTCGCCAATTTTATTTTCAGTAAGCCTTAAATTTAAAATTTCCGGTGATAATGCGATTTTTTCAAGCATTTTACCTTTACATGTAATGAAATATTTTGCTCTTTTCAACACTATTCCAAGTTTTTTTAAATTGTCGAAGTCAAGGGTATGGTACCGCCTTGCAGACATTATTTTTTGGGCAGACAATACTCCAATTCCCGGAACACGTAAAAGAGTTAAATAATCCGCTTTATTTATTTCTACTGGGAATTCATGAATGTTTCTAATTGCCCATTGGCATTTTGGATCCATATTCAGGTTTAAACTTTCGTCTTCGTCCGGCAAAATTTCTGATGAGTTAAAGCCATAAAAGCGCATTAACCAGTCCGCTTGATATAACCTGTGTTCCCTTAATAAGGGAGGCCTAGTCGCCGGCAAGGAGATTGCATTTGATACAGGTAAATATGCAGAATAAAAAACACGCTTTAAAGAATATTTTTTATAGAGGTTTTCAGCAAGCTTAACAATTTTGCCGTCTTTTTCCGGCGTTGCCCCAATAATCATTTGGGTGCTTTGCCCGGCCGGAACAAACTGGGGCGCATGGCGGAAAACAGTAAGCTCGTTTTTGGTTTCTATTATTTTGTTTTTTACAATTTCCATGGGCTTTAAAATGGATTCTTTTGTTTTATCCGGGGCGTATGTTTGCAAGCTTTTTTCAGAAGGAAGCTCAATGTTTACGCTCATTCTATCCGCAAGTAGCCCGGTTTTTCTAATAAGTTCCGAATCTGCACCTGGAATGGCTTTAACATGGATATAGCCGTTAAAATTATAGGTGTTTCTGACCAGAACTAAAGTTTTGTATAAAAGCTCCATAGTATAATCCGGGCTTTTTATAACGCCAGAGCTTAAAAATAAGCCTTCTATAAAATTACGTTTATAAAATTCAATAGTTAAATCTGCAATTTCCTCAGGGGTAAAAGCCGCCCGTTTAATATCGTTTGAGCGACGGTTTACGCAATAGCTGCAATCGAATATACAAACGTTAGTCATTAATATCTTCAAAAGGGATATACATCTTCCGTCTGCTGCAAAGCTATGACAAATTCCGGCGGCTACTGTATTGCCCAATTTTCCGGGTTGCCCTTTTCTGTTAACCCCGCTTGAAGTGCAGGCGACATCATATTTAGCGGCATCTGTTAAAACGCTTAGTTTTTCCATTACAGTTAAGTTGCTCATAAAAACCACCTCGAATTAAATTGCGTATATATTACTAGTTCATTATTATACAACAACTATTAAAATAAATCAAACATTTGTTCGTAAAAAAATTTAAAAAAGTATTAAAGGTTATGTTAATTATTTCCGATATATTATAAAATATGAAATTTTTACTTAGAGCAATTTGACAAAACGTCAACAGCAAACGCTTTACCGCTGTTCCTGCGAACATAGCTGTTTATGTTTTTGCAAATAGCTATTACAAATAGGAGGCTTTAAATGTCTACGAACCCTTATCAAAAAATGAAGGAAAATGCAATTTACACAACTCCTAAAGAAGAACTGACTCTAATGTTATATGATGGTGCGTTAAAATTTGCTAATCAGGCAATTGCTGCTATTGAAAATAAAGATTTAATGAAAGCTAATGATTTAATTATTAAGGTTCAAAATATTATTAGAGAATTTCAGCTTACTCTTGATTCAAAATTCGAGGTTTCCGGGTATTTGTCAAATATGTACGATTATATGTACAGAAGGCTTATTGATGCAAATATGTCTAAAGATATTGATATATTAACTGAGGTAAGAGATTTAATAAGAGAGTTTCGTGATACATGGAAAGAAGCTATGCACCTTGCCAAGGCTAAAGCCGCAAAATAAAAAGAAATATATATTTTAAAACGGGAATTAAACTTCTGTATGTTTATCAAAAGAAGTTATTATTTGCCGTTTTTTTTCTTCACATTTAAGGCAAAATATGATATAGTATCACTATCTTTATTATTAAGGGGAAACAAATGGATAACTGGATTTTAGACTGCAAACGACTTGCTATTATGGGCGGTACGTTCGACCCTGTTCATTTTGGTCATTTAGCAACGGCAGAAGCTGTTCGCTCTCAATTTAATATAGACAAAGTTTTGTTTATACCAACCGGTATGCCACCCCATAAAAAAAATTCTAAAGTAACATCAAGTGAGCACCGTTATTTAATGACGGTTCTTGCAACAGTGGACAATCCGCATTTTTTTACATCTAGAATTGAAATTGATAGACCCGGAGAAACGTATACCATTGATACAATAACCCAGCTTAGAACGGCTTGCTCTAAAGATGCTGAAATTTATTTTATAACAGGGGCGGACGCTGTTTTTGACATTTTAACATGGCGTGAAGCTGAAAGGCTTTTAACAATATGTAATTTTATAGCTGTTTCAAGACCCGGGTACAAAAACGATAAGCTTATAAAAGATATTGAAGAGATTAATGCTAAATATAACAGTAATGTCCGGTATATGGAGGTTCCAGCTCTTGCAATTTCATCTTCAGACATTCGCAAAAGAGTTTCAGAGAATCAGCCTGTAAAGTATTTGCTTCCGGCAAACGTTGAGAATTATTTGTATAAACATGGTTTGTATAATAAAGAGATTGAAGTTGATGAAGCAGAAATTAATGAGAAGCTTAAAGGGTGGATTTCCCACAACAGGATTAACCATACTGTAGGTGTGTGCGGACAGGCTATAGTTTATGCAAAACAACATGGATGCGACATACGGAAGGCTTACACCGCCGCTATATATCATGATATTGCAAAAGAGATTACAAGAGATGAAAAAAAACGATTATGTTTAAAATTCAAAATTAATCTTGACGATTATGAGTCAAGCAGTTACGATGTTTCTCATAGTTTTTTAGGCGCAGAAATAGCCAAAAACGAGTTTAACATTTACGATGAGGACATTTTAAATGCGATTCGATACCATACAACAGGCAGGAGAAAAATGTCTTTGCTTGAAAAAATTATTTTCTTGGCGGACGCTACAGAGCCCGGACGAGATAAATACGGAAGCGAAGCAAAGGAATTGGAAGCTATTTGCCTTAAAGACATGGATAAAGCAATGGTTGTTTCACTTGAGAATAAATTTAAATATTGCAAAAGTAAAAAACAGGATGTTCACCCGTTTGCAGAAAAAGCACTTAAATATTACAAAAAACAAGTTACAAAAATGGAGGATTAAATTAATGCAAAATGATTTAAAATATTTAACTACGGCTTATAAAGCTATTGAGGATAAATTTGGAGAGGATATTGTTATTTTAGATATTCGCAATTTATCTGTTTTAACAGATTATTTTATAATTACTACTGGAAAAAATAAATCCCAAATAAAAACTATTGCAGACGAAGTTTCTCAAAAACTATATAAAGAGGGGCTGGAACAAAGACATATTGAGGGGTATAATACGGCTAATTGGGTTTTAGTTGATTTCGGTAACATAATTGTCCATGTGTTTGATAAAGAAAGCCGTGATTTTTATAATATCGAACGTGTATGGGGAGATGCCCAAAGAGTCGTGATAGATGAAGCTCAGGAGATGGCGTAAGTAATAGTTTAAATGAATATTATTTTTATGTAGATAACTTATTGTTGCCAACGTCGGTTGGGGTCGCAAACGGCACTTAGGTCGCCAACGGCGCTTGGGGTCGCCTACGGCGCTTGGGGTCGCCTACGGCGCTTGGGGTCGCCTACGGCGCTTGGGGTCGC
>CAZJGG010000058.1:15375-18604 GCA_964545475.1 uncultured Eubacteriales bacterium
CTACGGCGCTTGGGGTAACGGGGATTATCGCTTTCGCTCTAATCCCCGTTACCCCACTATATTAATTTACAAATGCATATCATTGTTATGATATATGAGAATTGTTGCAAATTATTTGACAATTCACAATTTCATTTCATATTACATAAACAATTAATTTGAATAAAAGAAACTGAAAGGGCGAAATTATGCCAGCAAAAAAACCTCGCCGAAGAAGCAGGAAAAAGGTCGTTAAATTAAAAAGAAAACGTAATCCTTTAAATAATGAAATTATTTCAATAATATTAGTAGCCGTTGGGATATTAGCTGCAATAGCAGTATTTATTCCAAATGGTGGCGGCGCATTAGGGCTTTACATAAAGCAGATTTTTGTGGGGCTTTTTGGAATGGGCGCAATTTTTATGCCTTTTGTAATATCCGGTCTTGGTGTTTTTTATATGTTTAAAAGGAAATTTCCGGATATATATAAATCCGTATTTTTTATGCTTTTGTTCATTTGTATAATTAGCTTTGCATTTATGTTAAGCGGAGACAGCAACGTTTACGCCGGAACGTTTTTTAGCTACATTTCATATTTCTATAAAAATGGAAGTTTAAAAAACGGAGGAATGCTTGGGGCAATGTTTGGCAATGGGCTTGCAGTTGTTCTTGGAAACGCCGGTGCATACATAGTTTTAACCACAGGAATCGTCATATTAATTATGGTTTTGTCGGGAAAATCATTTGTTAATTTTTTAACTGGAGCTGGAAGAAAAATTGGCGATTTTACAAACAGCGGAAATTGGGACGAGGATTACGAATATGAAGAAGAGGAATACGAAGAGGTAAGACCAAAACCTGCCCCAAAAAGAGCTAAAAAACCAATGTCAAAAGAGCCGGATATTAAACATGCTTCGGCTAAACCACATTTGTTTACAATAAATAACGAGCCACCGTTAAAAAAGGAAAAAATAGACCTTATTGCTGAAAATGAGGACAAGCCTAAAGGAATGACATTTTTAAAGGATTTAAAATCAAAAAATATTACTGACATTACAGATCTTTCAGACGGAGACGATGTAGCTGATTTTGATTTAAACGGTGAGCAGGAAGAAGTATGTGAATTTAACGAAGGCTACAGCGGTTTTGAACCACCTGAGGAAGTTTATGTTGAAACAAAAGCTAATAAAAAAGAAAAGCTTGATTCAGAGTCAAAACAGAATGATTTTGACAATATCGGTTTGGAAATAAAGGAGTACACTATAAATAGAAATGCAAATAAAGAAAAACTTAAAACCCCTGTTTTCATGAGCGACAGCGGAGATTATGAGCCGCCGCCAATTGAATTTTTAAAGGAAAATCCAACATCAAATTTATCAGGTTCCAGAGCGCAAATTTTAGAAAATTCCCGCAAGCTTGAAGATACTCTTAAAAGCTTTGGGGTAGAGGCGAAGGTTGTTGAGGTTAGCAAAGGTCCTACAGTTACAAGGTATGAATTGGCTCCCGGTGTGGGGGTTAAAGTTTCCAAAATTTCTGGGCTGGCAGACGATTTGGCCCTTAATTTGGCAGCTACGGGTATTCGTATAGAAGCGCCGATTCCAGGCAAAGCTGCTGTAGGCATTGAAGTTCCCAACAAAGAAGTAACCCCTGTTTATTTGAGAGAGGTTTTGGATGATGACACTTTTATTAACTTCCCATCGAAACTGGCGTTTGGGCTTGGCAAAGATATTGCCGGAAACACTGTTGTTGGAGACATTGCAAAAATGCCTCACTTACTTATTGCCGGGGCAACAGGTTCTGGAAAAAGTGTTTGTGTAAACACGCTTATAACAAGCATTATTTATAAAGCAAACCCAGACGAAGTAAAACTTTTAATGGTTGACCCGAAAGTTGTTGAATTAAGTATTTACAACGGAATCCCACATTTATTAATTCCTGTTGTAACAGACCCGAAAAAAGCCGCAGGAGCTCTAAACTGGGCTGTTACGGAAATGATAACAAGATATAACCTTTTCGCCGAAACAAGCGTAAGGGATTTAAAAGGATATAATGAGCACATTAAAGAAAAGGGCGAGGGAGGATTACTTCCTCAAATTGTTATAATAATCGACGAGCTTGCGGATTTAATGATGGCAGCTCCGGGGGAAGTTGAGGATGCTATATGCAGGCTGGCCCAAATGGCAAGAGCCGCAGGGCTTCATTTAATTATCGCAACTCAGCGCCCCTCTGTAGACGTTATTACAGGTTTAATTAAAGCCAATATACCGTCAAGGCTTGCGTTTTCCGTTTCCTCCGGGACGGATTCCAGAACGGTTTTAGACATGACAGGAGCAGAAAAGCTTTTAGGCAAAGGTGATATGTTATTCTTCCCTGTAGGCATGGGTAAGCCGTTGCGTGTTCAAGGTGCATTTATTTCCGATAAAGAGGTTGAAAGCATTGTAAGCTTTGTTAAACGGGGCGAAGAAAAAGAGTATGACCAGGAAATGATTGATAAAATAACAGCAACAAAAGTAATAAGTGAAGCAAAAGACGAGGAAGAGGACGAGTTTTTTGAACCGGCCGTTGACTTTTTGGTTCAAAAAGAAAAAGCCTCTGCTTCCCTTTTGCAAAGGCAGTTTAGAATAGGTTATAACAGAGCTTCAAGGCTTATAGAGGTTTTAGAAGCAAAAGGTATTGTAGGGCCTGAAGATGGCAGTAAACCGAGAAAGGTTTTGCTTACGCCAATGGAATGGGCTCAAATTAAAGCAAGAAAAAATTCTGAACAATAGACAACGACACAAGACCCTATTTAACGTGAGTTCGACGAAGTCGAAAAGCCGCTTTAGCGGCTTAATTGCGGAGCAATTCTCATGTTATGAGCGACAATTTACGGCGTTTTTTGCCGCAAATTGTGCGAATATAATCAAAGTTCGATGAAAATAATGTTTTTTATAATTTTCGTCGAACTCACATTTTGGGACTAGGTAAGCACTGATTAATTCAGGTGCAATTTCCAGCGCACAAAATTTGCTGTGCTTTTTTCACAAATAATCCGCCGTTTACTAGGGGTAAACAAGGATTCTTTGTGAAAAAATTACAGTGAATTTTGTCGTTGGAAATTTGTGCAGGAATTAATCAGTGGTTACCTAGAGACATTTTTTTAGAAAAAAACAGCCGTCTTTTGTTTTTAAAAGACGGCTTACTTTTATATTAGAATTAGAACCTGTATTCAATAAGCTGTTACCCGCCTTTGAAAGCGATTATTCCGCCA
>CAZJGG010000059.1:0-18173 GCA_964545475.1 uncultured Eubacteriales bacterium
CATAACATTTTTCTTCACATAAACTATATTATGTGATTATCAACATAATATAGTACAGGTGGGTTCTCCCATTTTTCCGGGTCTGAATTACCCCCTGTGTGGGCTGGCATTACTAACGTTCCCTCTTGACCCAAAACTTTAAGAAGAGCCGTTACAACAGCAACCTGTTCGCCGCAAACCCAACCTAAGCTTGACAATGAAGAATGTGTTAGCAAAACATCCCCTTTTGATATTCCCATACCTTTAAATTCATTAATTAATGATTCAACCGTATTTGGTTTTATGGTTTTTAAAATGACATCTTGTTCTTTCATATGGCCTCCAGCTATAAATAATCAATAAATTGTATTGCTGAAGTCTATATTGATTATCTTTTTAAATTGAACTCTACCAATTTTCCATTTAATATAGAGAATTGAGCAGATAATTCCTCCGTAGCAGCAGCGCACGTTTGTGCTTCGGCCGAGTTTGTAAGGGTTATTTGTGATACTTCGGTAATACCCTTTTTAATATCGGCAATCGAATGCTCTTGAATCATCATAGAATGAGAAATTTGGTTTATTGAAGCGTATATTTCGTTAATTTCTTTACAAATTAGATTTAAGCATTTCTTTGTTTCGTTTGCAATCTTTGCGCCGTCGTTAACGTTTGTAATGGAAGTTTCCACAAGGCTTTCCGATTCTTTAGCGGCTTCTGTGCTTCTTCCGGCAAGGTTTCCAACCTCGTCCGCAACAACAGAAAAACCTTTCCCTTGTTCGCCCGCTCTAGTAGCTTCAACAGCAGCGTTTAAGGCTAGAATATTAGTTTGGAAAGAAATGTCATCAATAATTTTCATTGTTTTAACAATGTTATGTGAAGACACTTTTATTGACTCCATTGCTTTTATCATCCTGGTCATTTGCCCTTCGCTGTCTTCCGCATTTTTCTTTGATTTTAATATATATTCAGCCGCTTTTTTTGTATTTTCAGTATTTAATAAAGCGTTTTCGTTTAATACTTCAACTCCACTTAATATTTCTTCAACTGCCGCCGCTTGCCTTTGAGAGCCGTTTGATACATTTTGAGAAACGTCAGTTATTTGATCCACAGCGGAATGAATTGACAGTGACATTTGGTCAATTTCTTCAAAAAAGTCATTCATATTACCAATAATTTTTAAAATTGAATCTTTTAATAAAATGAAATCTCCCAAATACTCCTGTTTTATTTCAACATCAAAGTCCTTTTTAGCCATCAAATCAAGGCTTTCTGAAACCTCGTATATACTGTTTCTAATTAAATTTGTAGCATTTTTTAAACTATCCGAAATTTGCTTAAAGTTATTATATTCGCTTATAGTGTCGTCATCGGTTTCACCTGTTATGTAGTTAACATCAAGCTTGCCCGCGGCTAACATATTAAGCTGATGACTTATTTTTGCAACTTCTGCAGCCTGGTATTGTGATTTTTTCTCTGACAACTCTTGTGCTTTTACTAAACCGGTTGTAACGAATATATATTCAAGAGCCGCAACAGTATTACCGCTTTCATCTTTAATAGGAACACCTGTATAGTCTATATATATAGTGTCTCCCCACATGTTAATTACATTAGAATCTGTAAATAATTCACCATATTTAAGTGCTTTATCAACACAACACTTATCTGTGTTACAATGAATAGAATTTATAAATTTACTACATTTGCAGCCTTGGGCTTCTTTTCCTGTTTTTCTTATTATATTTAGGCAAGCAGAATTAGCATAAAGTATATTGCGCTCTTTGTCTAATACCATAATTGGTATAGGGATATACTCTAAATATTGCCTCATAGAATCAATTATTTTATTTAACCCAATAACAATTTCATTATATGCACCTGGTAAGATATTTTCAGTCCCTCTGTCTGTTATCCGGCCGATTGTGTTTGAGTGTCTAATTCGCTCAAATCCATCAATAAGCCTTTTTAACGAATATTTTACTTTTTCAAAAGCAACAGCTATTCTGCCAAATTCGGAGTTATCTTGTTTAATATCAAGCTGAAAATCTATAATGCCGTCAGCTAGATTATTAATGACACTGCATATTTTTTGCAAAGGAGTTATTATTTTTCTACGTGTAAATATGTAAACTAATATTTGAGCCAATAAAAATATTACAACAGACCAAAAAGCAATACTTTGAAATACCTTGCCCTTGTTAGCCAATTCAGTCAAATGGTTTAGGAATCTAATTTCAACCATGTTTTGAAATTGAGTAAATATTGTGTCAATCTCTTTTGCTAAATTTAAATATTCCGGACTGAATAATATATCAAGTGCCTCATCTCGTCCGTTGTTCCTAAAACTTTCTAAAGCAGATTGGTTTTGGTTCATCAAAACGTCTGCCTTACTGTTAATTAAATTAATTAAGTTAATTTCGTCCTGTTCAACATTGGCATCAATAAGGGACTGAATCGCTTTTTCCCTTGTTTGGGTGTTGTTTATTTCATGATTATAATTGTCTAAATATGTATTTTCCCCGGTAATAATATAGTTAATAAGCTGTTTAGTGAGATAGTCAGAGGCAGTCTGATAATTACTGACTTGTGTTGCAATATCAAAGTCCTGTTGGGAATTCTTAATTATTCTGTAATCATTTACACCTATAAATATAATAGACAATACCACTAAAAAAAACGTAATCGCAGTAACTGAAATTGATATTTTAGAAAAAGTACTTATTTTCACAATGTCCACCTCAATAACAAATTTAACAACTTTACTATATAATAACATATAATATTTTTTTTGCAATAAAAATATTAGTAAACAAAAAAACACATAGCCTAAATACCTATGTGCTTCTTTGTCGTCACTGTTCTATTATACTAGTTCTATATAAACTTCTTCAGCTGCATCGCCTTTACGTTGACCTAAGCGTACAATTCTTGTATATCCGCCATTACGATCTGCGTATTTAGGAGCAATTTCATCGAACATTTTTGCAGCCATATCGATCTGTTTTGTGTTTTTACGTATTTTTTTGCCGTCTCTTGGAACTTCAGTTACAGGATACAAAACGCTTAAAATTTTTCTTCTTGCATTTAAGCGAGATGGTTCATCCTTTTTAATAGATTTTTCAACAAAATCATAAACTGTAACTTTTTTGCCGTTTACTTCTTCTTTTATTCTTTTGCCGCTTGCATCTTTTTTCGGCACTTTTGCAGTTACTGTAACTTCTTGATAATTGTCTTTTTCTTTTATAGCAACTGTAATAAGCTTTTCAACAATTTTGCGAATTTCTTTAGCTCTAGTAACAGTCGTCTTAATTCTGCCGTGGTAAATTAAATTTGTTGCCAAATTTCTAAGCATTGCTTTACGGCAGTCGGACTTTCTTCCGAGCTTTCTGTATTCAGCCATAGCTTTTTACCTCCTATTTCAAAAAAATTAATCGTCGGACGGTTGAAGTTCCAGCCCAAGCTCGCTCATTTTGTTTAAAACTTCTTCCAAAGATTTGCGGCCAAGGTTACGGACTTTCATCATGTCCTCCTCTGTTTTTGATGCCAAATCGTCTACGGTGTTAATACCGGCACGTTTAAGGCAATTATATGAACGTACTGATAAATCCAATTCTTCTATGCTAAGCTCCAACACTTTTTCTTTTTTGCCCTCTTCTTTTTCCACCATAATTTCAGTATTTTTGGTGTTGTCTGAAAGGTCAATAAAAAGGTTTAGATGCTCATTTAATATTTTTGCCCCTAAGCTAACTGCATCGTCGGGAGAAACTGTTCCGTTTGTCCAAACTTCCAGTGTAAGTTTGTCATAGTCAGTAATTTGACCAACACGGGTGTTTTCAACAACGAAGTTAACCCTTTTAACAGGCGTATAAATTGAATCCACTGGGATTAAGCCAATAGGCTGTTCCGATTTTTTGTTTTTTTCGGCGCTAACATATCCGCGCCCTTTTGTTAAAGTCATTTCAATGAAAAGCTTGCTTACAGCTCCGCCAGATAATGTTGCAATATGCAAATCTGGGTTTGCAATTTCAATATCGGCGTCCACCTTAATGTCTGACGCTAAAACTTCGCCCTCGCCCGAAGCATCAATATAAGCCGTTTTTGCTTCGGAATTGTCGCTTTTATTTTTTATTGCCAAATTTTTAAGGTTTAATATTATTTCTGTAACATCTTCTTTAACACCGGGCAATACGCTGAATTCATGCAATACGCCGTCTATTTTAATATTAGAAACGGCACAGCCGGGAAGAGATGAAAGCATAATACGGCGCAACGAATTACCAAGGGTTGTGCCATAACCTCTTTCAAGCGGCTCAACAACAAAACGACCATACGTACCATCGCTGGATATTTCCGCAATTTCAATGCGAGGCTTTTCAAATTCAAACACTCACGCAAACCTCCCTTATTTTGAATATAACTCTACGATAAGTGTCTCGTGGACAGGTATATCTATTTGATCTCTGCGTGGCACGTGTTCAACCTTTCCTTTTAGATTTTCACGATCTACGCTTAACCATTCCGGAACTAAAACGCTGCCGGTTGCCTCAAGAATGCCTGCAAACCTTTTGCTTTCTTTCTTTTTGTCTGCAATTTCAATAACATCTCCAACTTTTAACAAATATGAAGGAATGTTAACTCTTTTGCCGTTTACTTTAACTGCTTTATGCCCAACAATTTGCCTTGCTTCTTTTCTTGTACGAGCTAAGCCTAAACGGAACATAACGTTGTCAAGGCGAAGTTCAAGCATAGCAAGTAAGTTTTCACCAACAACGCCTTTCATTTTAGAAGCTTTTTCAAAATATGTTCTGAACTGTTTTTCTAAAATGCCGTAAATAAATTTTGCTTTTTGTTTTTCTCTTAACTGCTGACCATATTCGCTAACTTTTTTATTAGACTTTTGCGTTTGTTTTTTAGATTTTTTATATATTCCTAAAAATGCCGGTTCAATGCCTAAGCTTCTGCATCTTTTAAGCACCGGCTGTCTGTTAATAGCCATTTAACTACACCTCCATAAATTAAACTCTACGTCTTTTCGGCGGTCTGCAACCGTTGTGTGGAACAGGAGTAACGTCTTTAATTAAGCTTACGTCAAGCCCTGCAACCTGAAGCGAACGAATTGCTGCTTCTCTTCCGGATCCTGGTCCTTTTACATAAACCTCAACAACTTTTAAGCCGAATTCCTTTGCTGCCTGTGCAGCAGTGTCCGCAGCCATGCCCGCCGCATAAGGAGTAGATTTTCTGGAACCGCGGAAGCCTAATTGCCCGGCGCTTGCCCAGCTTAAAGCGTTTCCGGCAGAATCCGTAATTGTAACAATTGTATTGTTAAAGGAAGACTGAATATGAGCCTGACCTCTTTCAACATGTTTTTTATCACGACGTCTGCGGGTTGTCGTTTTTTTAACAGCCTTTTTTGCCATTTATCTTAAACCTCCCTATTTCTTCTTATTAGCAACCGTTCTTCTCGGCCCTTTTCTTGTTCTTGCGTTAGTTTTAGTCTTTTGACCTCTAACCGGCAAGCCTTTACGGTGGCGAATGCCTCTATAGCATCCAATTTCAATAAGTCTTTTAATATTTAAAGCAATTTCTCTTCTTAAATCGCCTTCAACTTTTTGACTTTTGTCAATAGCTTCACGAATTTTTCCGACTTCGTCGTCTGTTAAATCTCTAACGCGTGTATCCGGGTTTACACCGGCTTCTTTTAAAATTCTGTTAGAGCTTTTACGACCAATGCCGTAAATATACGTAAGACCGATTTCGCATCGTTTTTCTCTTGGTAAATCTACACCAGCAATACGTGCCATCTATACTTTGCACCTCCAAAAATTTATAACAAAACGATTATAAGACTTCAACGGGGCGTTACCCCATAAATGCCATATTATACTACTATTGTAGTATTAGCCTTGCCTTTGCTTATGCTTTGGGTTTTCACAAATAACCCTTATAGCACCTTTTCTTTTAATGATTTTACATTTTTCGCAGATTGGTTTCACTGAAGGTCTAACTTTCAACTGAAACGCTCCTTTCAATAAAAACTTATTTGTCACGCCAAATTATTCTGCCTTTAGATAAATCATAGGGAGATAGCACAATACGCACCTTGTCCCCCGGGATTATCCTAATAAAATTCATTCTCAGTTTGCCTGAAATATGCGCCAAAACCCTGTGACCATTTTCAAGCTCAACAGAAAACATTGCATTAGGCAGTTTTTCAATAACTACGCCCTCAACTTCAATTACATCTTCTCTTTCTTTAGACAAGGCTTATTACCTCCTTTTTTACCTCTAAAGCATCTTTTTTAAAAGGCAACAACGCTTTTCTAATATCTGCATCTAATAGGCTTTTATCATCAAACTTTACGCCGTCTAAAAAATAATTGGTTATTTGGACATGCCGCATTTTCTTTTTTTTAGGCTTATCAAGTTTTCGCACGTTGCCGTCAACTAAATATATATATTCACCTTCGGCTTTAATTATGACAAAAACTAAGCCTTTATCCCGCCCACATTTGGAATAAACAACACGACCTATATCAAACACAATAATCTCCTTAAACTTATAAGAGCAATTGACAAAACATTTATGTCTTGCAAATAGCTATATCAAGGTTAAAATTTCATGCCCACTCTCGGTGATTAAAATTGTGTTTTCGTAATGTGCCGAAAGAGAGCCGTCTTTTGTAACTACAGTCCAGTTATCCTTTAAAATGTTAACAGCATAATTTCCCGCATTAACCATTGGTTCAAAACAAAGCGTCATTCCGCTTGAAAGCCTTGGTCCTCTTGCATTCATTTTGTAATGAGGTATTTGAGGGTCTTCGTGAAGTTTTTTACCGATACCATGCCCTACAAAATCTCTTACAACGGAAAAACCGAAGCTTTCCACATACTCTTGAATACGTGCAGATATTTCAAATAAATGGCTGCCCGGCTTCGCAAGTTCGATTCCCTCAAAATAGCTTTGCTTTGTAACTTCAACAAGCTTTTTGGCGGCGTCGTCCGCCTCGCCTAAAATATAAGTTCTGGCGGCGTCGCCGTGGAAGCCGTTTTTATAAACTCCGATGTCAATGCTTACAATATCGCCATTTTTTAGCTTTTTTAAACCTGGTATGCCGTGAATCACTTCTTCATTGATAGAAACGCATATGGAAGCCGGGTAACCGTTATAACCTAAAAAGGATGAAACACCACCACAGCTTTTAATATATTCGTCTGCCAAATTGTCAAGCTCATTTGTCGTCATACCCACTTTGATATTTTTTTCAATTACTTCGTGGGTTTTTGCAACAATAAGGCATGATTCTTTCATAGCTTTTATTTGTTCTGCATTTTTTATTGGTATTGCCATAAAATTCTCCTAGCTTAAAAAGCCTTTGTAATGGCGCATAAGAAGTTGTGATTCAAGCTGCTTCACAAGCTCTAGGCAAACGCCTGTAACTATAAGAAGTGTAGTTCCGCCGAATCCGACTTTTATATCAAATACCCATTCAAAAACAACCGGCATAATAGCAATTATAGCATAAGCAAGCGCACCAATCCAAGAAAGGCGGTCAATAGTTCTTTTAATATAATCGCTTGTGGATTTACCAGGACGTATACCCGGTATAAACCCACCGTTTTTCTTCATATTTTCAGCCATTTCAACGCTGTTAATTGCAAATGAAGTATAGAAAAACGTAAAACAGAATATTAAGAATATATAAACTGCTGCGCCTAAAGGATGAGTAATTTCCAACAAGTTTACTATTTTTGTTAACAATTCGCTTCCTGTAACAAACCTAGCAATAAGGCTTGGAAACTGCAATAATGAAATTGCAAAAATAATAGACATAACCCCGGCAATATTAACTTTAATTGGTATAAAAGAGCTTTGCCCGCCATACATTTGGCGGCCAACCATTTTTTTAGAATATTGTACGGGTATTCTTCGTTCGCCGTCTTGCACCAGAACAACAAATGCCATAAGCCCAACGAATAATACTAGCATTCCTACAACTTTAACTATATTGTAAATTGAACCAACCCCTGATACATACAAACTTTCAACAGCCTGAGGCAGATTAGATAAAATGTTGGCAAATATAATAAAGGATGAACCGTTGCCGATTCCTCTTTCTGTTAAAACTTCGCCGAGCCACATTACAAATATAGTACCAGTAACCATTGATAAAACAGCTATTGCGTATACAAAAAGGTTTCTGTGAATGAAGAGGTTTTGTATGCTGTAAACCGTACCGGCTGCCTGCAAAAACGCAAGAATAACCGCTAATACTCTTGTGTACTGGTTTATTTTTTTACGTCCGTCTTCGCCCTCTTTTTGCATTTGTTCAAGTTTTGGTATAGCAACTGTTAAAAGCTGCATTACGATTGAAGATGTGATATATGGACCGATACCAAGAGCAAGTATCGTACCGTAGCCGCCGCCGGCTATTAAAGAGAACATTGAAGCTAAAGGGTTTGCATTGTTTGCGTCTCTTGCTGCTTGTAAAAGCGACAAATCCATTCCGGGAAGCGGAATATGCGCTCCAAGCCTATATATTGCTAAAATTAATACAACATAAAACAGCTTTTTGCGAACGTCCTGTATTTTCCATGCATTTGTAAATACGCGAAACATTAAATCACCTCAGCTTTTCCGCCTGCCGCTTCAATTTTCTCCGCTGCTTTACTACTGAAATAATTAACTCTAACAGTAAGTTTCTTAGTAATATCGCCGTTTGCTAAAATTTTCACGCCGTCACGGGGGTTGCTTACAAGGCCTTTCGATTTTAATGCTTGAACATCTACAACTGAGTTATCTTCAAAAACATCAAGAAGAGATAAATTAATTGCAACGATGTCTTTAGAATTCATGCACTTGAAGCCTCTTTTCGGAAGACGTCTGTAAAGAGGCATTTGTCCGCCTTCAAAGCCTGGTCTAACTCCACCGCCTGTACGGGATTTTTGACCCTTATGACCTCTGCCGGATGTTTTGCCGTTGCCGGAGCCGTGACCTCTGCCTCGTCTAAATTTCTTTTGCGTTGAGCCCGGAGCTCCTTGCAATTCGCCTAACTTCATCTTCTACACCTCCTTCTTAAACTTCCGTAACTTTTACTAAATGAGACACTTGATTAACCATACCCCTAACAGCAGGGATATCTTCTCTTACAACAAAAGAATTGATTTTTCCAAGCCCAAGTGCCTGAATTGTCTTTCTATGTTTAGGAATTGCGCCAATAACAGATTTGACAAGTGTTACTTTTATTTCTGACAAAACATTTCCTCCTAACTAATGTTAAGGTTGAATTAATGGTAAATTTCCTCAACTGTTTTACCCCTAAGTCTTGCTACAACTTCAGGTGTTTTTAAGATTCTAAGCCCTTCAATAGTTGCGTTTACAACGTTTCTCTTATTGTTAGAGCCTAAAGATTTTGTTCTAATATTTCTAATGCCGGCAAGCTCTAAAACCGCACGAACGGAACCTCCGGCGATAACGCCTGTACCTTCCGCAGCCGGCTTTAATAAAACAGTTGCAGCACCGAACTTTCCGTAAGCTTCATGGAAAATTGAATCTTCTTCAGTGCGCTCAATATAAATTAAGTTTTTCTTTGCGTCTTCTTTGCCTTTTCTTATTGCGTCTGGTATTTCAGTCGCTTTTCCAAGACCAACGCCAACGTGTCCTTTTCCGTCTCCAACAACAACAAGTGCTGCGAAGCGGAATGTTCTACCGCCTTTAACAACTTTTGTTACACGGTTAATTGTAACAACTCTATCATTAAGCTCAAGAGCATTTGCATCTATTTTTTTCAATGTTTTCCCTCCTTACTTAAAATTGTAGTCCTGCTTCTCTGGCAGAGTCTGCTAAAGCTTTAACTTTGCCGTGGTATATATAACCGCCTCTGTCAAAAACAACTGTGTTAACACCTTTTTCAAGAGCTTTTTTTGCAATTGCAGTTCCAACTGCTTTAGCAGCGTTAACATCTGATGTTTTTTCAAGGCTTGCTTTTATGTCTTTTTCCATAGTAGAAGCCGCTGCGATAGTATGAGAAGCTTCATCATCTATAAGTTGAGCATAAATATGATTATTAGACCTAAAAACCGCAAGTCTCGGTCTTTCTTTTGTACCGGAGATGAAATTGCGCAATCTGTAGTGGCGCTTTTCTCTTGCAGCCTGGCGTGATGGTTTATTAATCATCCCATTGTCACTCCTTCATTTTTTTGTTCTTAAGCCGCTAAAAGCTTATTTTTTACCTGATTTACCCACTTTACGCCTGATTTTTTCACCAGAGTATTTAATACCTTTGCCTTTGTAAGGTTCTGGGCTTCTTTTACTTCTTATATCGGCAGCGTATTGACCAACTTTTTCTTTGTCAATGCCTGTAATAACGATTTTTGTAGTGCCGTCTACAGCACTTGTAATTCCGTCTGGATCAATCATTTCAACAGGGTGTGAATAACCTAAAGAAAGAGTAAGCTTATTTCCGTTTTTAGCCGCACGGTAACCAACGCCTACAATTTCAAGTTGTTTTGTATAGCCTTGGGTAACCCCTACAACCATATTATTTATTAAAGTCCTTGTTAAACCATGTAAGGACTTGTGTCTTTTTAAATCACTTGGGCGTGTAACAACAATTTCACCCTCGTTAACTGCGATGTTCATGTCATCAACTAATTTGCGGCTTAAAGTTCCTTTTGGTCCTTTAACTGTAAGGTTGTTTCCAGCCTCAAGCTTAATTTCTACGCCTTGGGGAACGATAACCGGCATTTTGCCTATACGTGACATGTTCTGCACCTCCTTATAATTTTACCAAACGAAAGCGATAACCTCTCCGCCCACGCCGAATTTTCTTGCATCTTTATCAGTAATAATTCCTTTATTTGTAGAAACGATAGCAGTTCCAAGACCTCCTAAAACTTTAGGCATATCTTGACAGTTAGCATAAACTCTAAGCCCTGGCTTAGAAATTCTTTTAATACCTGCAATAACTTTTTCGTTTCTTGTAGCACCATATTTTAAAGTAATGCGTATTGTTTTCTTTACGCCGTCCTCTAACATCTCGTAACTCGTTACATAGCCCTCTTTTTTAAGAATTTCGGCAATTGCAACCTTTACTCTTGAAGAAGGAACATCAACAGTTTGATGTCTTGCAACGTTAGCGTTTCTTATTCTTGTAAGCATATCTGCAATAGGATCGCTCATCGACATTTAAAAAACCTCCTTTCATTGTTTACCAGCTTGCTTTTCTAACCCCTGGTATTTGCCCTTTATGCGCAAGGTTTCTGAAGCAAATTCTGCATATACCGAATTTACGCAAGTTAGCATGTGGTCTTCCGCAAATTCCGCAGCGTGTATATGCTTGTGTAGAAAATTTAGGCTTTCTTTGCTGCTTAACTTTCATAGACGTTTTAGCCATTTAATACCCTCCTTACTTTCTGAATGGCATACCGAAAAGCGTTAAAAGCTCTTTAGATTCTTCGTCAGTTCCGGCCGTGGTAACAATAACGATGTCCATACCTCTGATTTTATCTATTTTATCGTATTCAATTTCAGGAAACATAAGCTGTTCTTTAACGCCTAATGTGTAATTTCCTCTGCCGTCGAACGCATCTGGGTTAATACCTCTAAAGTCACGTACACGAGGAAGCGCAACATTTACAAGCCTGTCTAAGAAGCTGTACATTCTGTCGCCTCTAAGTGTTACTTTGCAGCCGATTGGCATACCCGCACGAAGCTTAAATGCGGAAACAGATTTTTTAGCCTTTGTTACAATTGGTTTTTGGCCTGTTATAATAGCAATATCCCTAACAGCGGCGTCCATTGCTTTAGGGTTTTCTTTAGCTTCGCCAAGACCTACGTTAATAACGATTTTTTCGATTTTTGGTGCAGCCATTTTATTTTTATATGAAAACTTAGAAACCATTGAAGATACAACATCATTTTCATAAAATTCTTTCATTCTGTTCAATTGAACTCACCTCCGTATTGCATTAATCTATAACTTCACCTGTACTTTTTGCGATTCTTTGTTTTGTAACAACTCTTTTACCGTTTTGTTCAGAAACGTTTACAATATAGCCAATTTTTGTAGGCTGACCTTTATGAAGGTACATAACGTTAGAAGCGTGAATTGGTGCTTCTTTTTTAACAATGCCGCCTTGCGCTGCGCTTCTTGATTTGTTCGGCTTATAATGCCTTGAAATCATGTTAACGCCTTCAACAATAACTTTATTGTTCTTTTTGTCAACCATCAAAACTTTGCCTTCTTTTTTAATATCTTTACCGGCAATCACTTTTACCATGTCGCCGCGTTTAATTTTAATTTTGTAAGACACGTCATACACCTCCTTATAAAACTTCTGGTGCTAGTGATAAAATTTTAATAAATTGCTTTTCACGCAATTCTCTTGCAACAGGCCCGAAAATACGTGTTCCTCTCGGAGTTTTATCGTCTTTTATAATAACAGCTGCATTATCGTCGAAACGGATAAATGAGCCGTCTTTTCTTTTTACGCCTTTAACTGTTCTTACAACAACAGCCTTTACAACGTCGCCTTTTTTAACAACGCCGCCGGGTGTTGCATTTTTAACGGTAGCGACGATTACATCGCCCACGCCTGCGTAGCGCCTTGTTGAACCGCCCATTACTCTAATGCACAAAATTTCTTTTGCGCCGGAGTTGTCGGCAACATTAAGCCTGGATTCCTGCTGAACCATAGTAATCTCCTTTCTGAAACAAAAATATTGAAAATAGAATTATTTTGCCTTTTCAATAATGTTAACAAGACGCCATCTTTTTTCTTTAGACAATGGTCTTGTTTCCATAACACGAACTCTATCGCCGATGCCGCATTCGTTATTTTCGTCATGCGCTTTAAGCTTGTAAGTTCTTTTCATAATTTTACCGTAAAGGGGATGTTTTACATGGTTTACAACGGCAACAACAATGGTTTTATCCATTTTATCGCTTACGACTTTGCCAATTCTAACCTTACGTAAATTTCTTTCCACTTAATCTGCTCCTTCCCAAAAAACTTATTTAACTAGCCCTTTTTCCTTTTGAGTTATTACAGTTTTGATTCTCGCTATATTTCTTCTAACCTCTTTAATTCTGGCTGTGTTATCAAGCTGGTTGGTAGCGTTTTGGAATCTTAAGGTAAACAACTCTTTTTTGGCAGAAACTAAATCAACATTTAATTCGTCAACGTTTTTGGAAGTAACTTCTTCCATAAATTTTCTAACCTTCACTACCTTCACCGTCCATTTCTTTAACCGCTGGCTTTAAAGCTTTCTTTTCTTCAAGCTCTTTCTGTGCTAACTGTTCCTTTTTAGATATAATTTTACATTTAATAGGAAGCTTGTTAACGGCCAAACGTAATGCTTCTCTTGCTGCTTCTTCATTAGGAACTCCGCCAAGCTCGAACATAACTCTGCCGGGCTTAACAACAGCTACCCAGTATTCCGGAGAACCTTTACCGCTACCCATACGAGTTTCAGCAGGTTTTTCAGTAATTGGTTTATCAGGGAATATTTTGATCCAAACCTGACCGCCACGTTTAATATATCTTGTTATAGCGATACGAGCCGCTTCAATTTGATTTGATGTAATCCAGGAAGGCTCCATTGCAACAATACCGTAATCACCGTAAGTGATTGTATTGCCTCTTAACGCTCTGCCTTTCATGCGCCCTCTGAATTGTTTACGCCTTTTAACTCTTTTCGGCATTAACATTTAAGCTCTACTCCCTTCCTTTTTTGCTTTAACAGGAAGCACTTCACCTTTGTAAATCCAAACTTTTACGCCAATTTTGCCGTAAGTTGTAGTTGCTTCGGCAACGCCGTAATCAATGTTAGCTCTTAAGGTTTGAAGAGGAATTGTTCCATCATGGTAATGCTCAGTTCTTGCCATTTCTGCGCCGCCAAGCCTTCCGGAAACCCCTGTTTTAATACCTTTTGCTCCTGCTTTCATAGTTCTTTGCATAGCTTGCTTCATAGCACGTCTGAATGTGATACGGTTTTCCAAGTCTTTAGCGATTGTTTCCGCAACTAACTGTGCATCAAGCTCAGGTCTTTTAATTTCTTCAATATTAATTAAAGTTTTCGATTCAGTCATTTTTTGAACGTCAGCTGTAAGCTGTTGAATCGCTTGACCGCTTTTACCGATAATAATACCAGGTTTAGCTGTAAAAATAGTAAGTTTAATACGTTCGGCTGTTCTCGAAATGGTAATTTTTGATACTCCTGATGCATAAAGCTTTTCTTTTAAATATTTTCTTATTTTATTGTCTTCCACTAAATTCTTAGCGAAATCTTTTTCCGCGTACCAAACGGTATCCCATTGCTTAACAATTCCAAGCCTAATTCCGTTTGGATTAACTTTTTGTCCCATTGAAAACCTCCTTATCTTTCATTCAATATGATTGATATGTGACTATTTCTCTTCAATATTCTGTAAGCCCTGCCTTGTGCTCTCGGGCGGATGCGTTTCATCATAGGCGCTTGATTTGCAAAAACTTCTTGAACATAAAGTTTTTTAATGTCCATGTTTAAATTGTTTTCAGCATTTGCTACAGCGGATTTTAAAACTTTTAAAATAAGGTCTGCAGCATATCTTGGTGAATATGTTAAAATCGCCATTGCAGTTCCAACATCTTTACCTTTAATTTGCTCTAAAACAATTCTTGCTTTTGTGTCAGAGCATCTGGCAAAATTATGGTGCGCCTTTGGTCTTGTATCTTTAACTTCGTTACGCTCTTTTTTTATCTTACTTCTATGACCTTTAGCCATAAGAAAAGCCCTCCTTCCGTAATCCTTAAAGGATAATCAGCTATTATCTTACTTTAGATTTTTTCTCTGCGTCTTTGCCATGACCTCTGTAACTTCTAGTTGAAGCAAATTCGCCTAATTTATGACCTACCATATCCTCCGTAACATACACGGGAACGTGTTTTTTGCCGTCATGAACGGCAATTGTATGCCCGATAAACGTAGGAAATATTGTTGAACGGCGAGACCAAGTTTTTATAACATTTTTAGTGTTCGCCTTATTTTGTTCATCCACTTTTTTAAGCAAATGATCATCAGCAAACGGACCTTTTTTTAAAGACCTACTCACAATTTTTCCTCCTAACTATTTCTTATCTCTTTTTCTTACAATGAATTTATCGGAGGCTTTATGCTTTTTCCTTGTTTTATAACCAAGAGCTGGTTTACCCCAAGGAGTGCATGGTGCTGGACGCCCGATACCCGTTCTGCCTTCGCCGCCGCCGTGAGGGTGGTCGTTAGGGTTCATAACGGAACCGCGTACAGTTGGTCTTTTGCCTTTATGGCGGTTAATACCTGCCTTACCGATGTTTATAAGCTCGTGTTCCAAATTGCCAACTTGACCGATTGTTGCACGGCAGTTAATTGGAAGCATTCTCATTTCTCCAGATGGAAGCCTTACTGTTGCGTATTTGCCTTCTTTAGCCATTAACTGAGCGCTGTTGCCTGCTGCACGAACAAGCCTAGCGCCTTCGCCCGGTTTCATTTCAATGTTGTGAATTTGAGAACCGATTGGCATATCTTTCATTTCAAGAGTATTTCCTACGCGAACTTCCGCTTCAGCGCCGGACATTACCTTGTCGTCAACTTTTAATCCGTTAGGAGCAAGAATGTATGCTTTTTCGCCGTCTACATAATGTAAAAGAGCGATGTTTGCCGAACGGTTTGGATCGTATTCGATTGCCGCAACTCTTGCTGGAACTCCGTCTTTTCTGCGTTTAAAGTCAATAATTCTATATTTTTTCTTTGCGCCGCCGCCGTGATGGCGAACTGTGATTTTGCCTTGGTTATTTCTTCCGGCGTAAGTTTTCATATGAACAACCAGGGATTTTTCGGGGGTTTTCTTAGTAATTTCCGAAAAGTCCGACACTGTCATGTGTCTTCTGGAAGGGGTATAGGCCTTAAATCTTTTTACACCCACGTTTGTTTCCTCCTTTACGTTACTTTATATTACATACCTTGGAATACTTCGATATCTTTGCTTTCAGCAGTTAATTTAATAATTGCTTTTTTTCTAGCTTTTCTTCTACCGAAAGTTGTTCCACGTCTTTTAAGCTTACCTTGGTAGTTCATTGTGTTAACTTTATCTACTTTAGTGCCTTGAAAAAGCTTTTCAACAGCTTCCTTAATCTGAACTTTCGTAGCCTCCGGATGTACGTAAAATGCATATTTTTTGGAAGCCATGTCGTTCATTGTTTTTTCAGTAACAATTGGCTTTAATAACACGTCGTAATATTGCAAACCTGCCATTATGCGTACACCTCCTGGATTTTATTTACAGCTTCTTTTGTAACGAAGAATGTATCGTGTTTCAATATATCGTAAACGTTTATTGTATTAACCTGAGCCGTTTTAACATTTGGAAGGTTTCTTGCGGACAAGATAACGTTTTTGTCCGGGTTTTCAATACAAACAAGCGCTTTGCTGAATTTAAAGTTATCTAAAACTTTCTTCATTTCTTTTGTTTTAATGCTGTCAATCTTCAAGCTTTCCAAAACGATTATTTTGTTTTCGTTAAGTTTGTCGCTTAAAACAGATTTCAAAGCAAGTCTTTTAACTTTTTTGTTAAGTTTGATTGAATAATCTCTTGCTTTTGGAGCAAAAACAACGCCGCCGCCTTTCCATTGAGGAGAACGGATAGAGCCTTGTCTAGCACGTCCTGTGCCTTTTTGTCTCCATGGTTTTCTACCGCCACCGCGAACTTCCGCACGGGTTTTTGTTCCTTTTGTGCCTTGTCTTTGGTTTGCAAGGTATTGTTTAACTGCAGCGTGAACAACATATTCATTAATTTCACAAGCAAAAATTGCGTCGTTAAGCTCCATTTCGCCTGTTTGGTTGCCGTTCATATCATAAACTAAAACATGTGCCATAATTAATCCTCCTTTCTGAAAAACTTTATTAAGCTTTAACGCTTTCTTTTATCATTAAAACCGTACCTTTAGGGCCAGGAACTGAACCTTTAATTAAAAGTAAGTTTTTAGAAGCATCAGTACGTACAATTTCAAGATTTTGCACGGTTATTTTTACATTACCCATATGACCAGGCATTGGCTTATTCTTTTTAACTTTACCAGGAGTTGTACCGCTTGATAAAGAACCTAAACCTCTGTGATATTTAGAACCGTGGCTCATAGGACCTCTTGTTTGACCGTGTCTTTTAATTGCGCCTTGAAATCCTTTACCTTTTGAAACACCACTAACGTCAACTTTGTCGCCTTCGCCGAAGATGTCTGCCTTAATTTCCGCACCAACTTCAAACTCTGCGCTGTTTTCAAGCCTTAACTCTTTTAACAATCTTTTTGGCTCTGTGTTAGCTTTTTCAAAATGACCTTTAAGTGGTTTGTTAACTTGTTTTAACTTAATGTCTCCGAAGCCTACTTGTAAAGCTTCGTAACCGTCTTTTTCCATGGTTTTTTTAGAAACTATAACGCAAGGACCCGCTTCTAAAACAGTTACCGGAATAACTATGCCTTTTTCCGTAAAAACTTGCGTCATACCGATTTTTTTCGCGATAATTGCTTTCTTCATTTTGCACCTCCCAATTACATAATTTTAAGCGTTATGTCCACGCCGTCGGGCAAGTCTAAGCGTGTAAGCGCATCTACAGTTTTTGGTGTTGGCATTAAAATGTCCAACAATCTTTTGTGTGTTCTCATTTCAAACTGTTCTCTGGAATCTTTATACTTATGAACAGCCCTTAAAATGGTGATTACCTCTTTTTTCGTCGGCAAAGGGATTGGACCCGAAATTTTTGCGCCCGTCTTTTTAGCCGTTTCAATAATCTGCACAACAGACTGGTCGATAAGCTTGTGGTCGTATGCTTTTAGACTTATTCTTATTTTTTGATTTGCCATAAAAAAAGTCGCCTCCTTTTCGCACTTTTTGTAAATAGTACGACTGGGGTGACTGTACACTTATCCGGGTGTGTCTTAATTTATAAAAAAACAAACAAAAAGCTTGCCTACTTTTATTATTAAAACCCGTATTCTGTTACAGTGACCTTTGTCGCCCGGTTTCGAGAACTGGACATCGCTCCACGGAAATTAACAACTTAATGCAACCTCCCGTTTCATAGCGTAAAACCATGCATAAGCATGATTAATGTCACAACGGATAGCATTATATCACATCATTTTTCATTAAGCAAGTACTTTTTTTCATTTTTTTAATTATT
>CAZJGG010000060.1:0-17812 GCA_964545475.1 uncultured Eubacteriales bacterium
CCTTGAAATGGGTCATGCACTGTGCTAGAATTTAATAAAAGGGGGATGTTTTATGAACCGAGAAGACATAATAAGCATTTTAAAAATAACAGATGAAAACGAGCTTGAGAAGGTTTTTAAGAAAGCTGAAGATGCAAGGGAAAAACATTTTAAAAACAACATTTTCATATACGGTTTCGTATATTTTTCTACATACTGCAAAAATCACTGCAACTTTTGTTATTTCAGAAACAAAAATGAAATTTCCCGGTACAGAAAAGGCTATGAGGAAATTGTTGATATAAGCCTGAGGCTTGCTGAATCCGGCGTAAATTTAGTGGATTTAACTATGGGCGAGGATTCTTTTTTTATAGATGAAAATTTTGAGACTATTTTCAAAGCAATTGATACAATTAAGAAAGAAGCAGACGTTAAAGTAATGTTTTCTCCCGGGCTTGCAAGCCTTGAATTAATAGACAAAATGGCTGTTCATGGCGTGGATTTTTATGCGCTGTATCAGGAAACCCACAATAAGGAACTTTTTAAAAAGCTACGTGCCGGGCAGGATTATGACCAGCGTATGGACGCCAAATTATACGCAAAGGGTAAAGGAATAAATATTGAAGAAGGCATTTTAGCTGGGGTAGGGGAAAGCCTTGAAGACATTGCGGATTCACTTTTGGAAATGAAAAGAATCGGCGCAAAACAAATGCGTGTTATGAGCTTTATCCCTCATATAGGAACGCCGATGGAATCAACGCCTACCCCTGAGCGTTCTTTGGAGCTTAAAATAATTGCTTTAATGCGGCTTTTATGCCCGGATTCTCTTATTCCGGCATCCCTTGACGTTGATGGAATAGAGGGGCTTACCGTGCGCATTAAAGCCGGGGCAAACGTTGTTACCTCAATAATCCCTCCTAAGTCCGGCCTTTCCGGTGTTGCCCAAACAGGGGAGGAGCTGGAAAGAACAGGCAGGACAGTAGCTGAGGTTACACTCATATTAAACGGTCTTGGCTTGAAGCCTGCATCAAATGAACTTTACAAAAGCTTTTTATAACAAAGTTTTTTAATAAAAAATTAAATAATTATAAAAATAGCAAAAAATAAATGTTGTAAAATCAAGAAAATGGGTTGAAATTTTTAAAATATTTGTTATAATTGAATAAACAGGAATATTAATATAAGGAGGCTTTTTTTATGGACAGATTAAAAGATAAGGTTGCTATAGTAACAGGCGGCACAAGAGGCATCGGCAAAAGTATTGTAGATGCTTTTTTAAAAGAAGGCGTAAAGAAAATTTATACATGTGCTCGCTCTGGATCTGATTTTGAACATCCTAATGTTACACACGTTTCGCTTGATATTACAGACAAAGCATCTGTTACCGCTTTTATTGAGAAAATTAAATCCGAAGTGGGAACAATTGACATACTTGTTAACAACGCAGGTGTTACTAAAGATGCGATTTTACAAAAAATGACTGAAGCTGACTGGGACTATGTTATTGATATTAACTTAAAAGGCATTTTCTTTATGACTCAAGCTGTTTCACCGGTTATGCTTGAACAAGGTTACGGTTCTATTGTTAACATAACATCAGTAGTGGGAGAATATGGCAACATTGGTCAAACAAATTATGCGGCTACAAAAGCAGGACTTATCGGCATGACGTATACATGGGCAAAAGAATTTACAAGAAAAGGCGCTCAAATTAGAACAAACGCTATTGCACCCGGTTATATTGAAACTGAAATGGTTCTTACTGTTCCTGAAAAAATTCTTGATTCTCTCCGCCAAAAAACTCCAATGGGACGTTTGGGGAAACCGGAAGAGGTTGCAAATGCTGTTGTATTCTTAGCAAGCGACGATGCAAGTTATGTAAACGGACACGTACTTGATGTTAACGGCGGTTTAAGGCTGTAAACCATAAAACTATTCATTATAAGGGGGGAAAATATTGAGAACATATAATGAACTAAACGTAGGCGATTCCGATTTTTTTGAAAAAACCATTACTGAAACCGATGTTTATATGTTTGCCGGCGTAACAGGAGACTTTAACCCGGCGCACGTGAACGCCCACAAAATGGCTGGAAGCAAATTTGGAGGCAGAATCGCCCATGGTATGCTTTCTGGTGGGCTTATTTCTGCGGCTATCGCAATGAAATTACCTGGTGAAGGAACAATTTATTTGTCCCAAGAGCTTAACTTCCTTGCGCCTGTGCGCTTTGGAGATACTATAAAAGCTGAAATTACTGTTATGGAAAAGCTGGAAAAAGGCAGAGTTAAGCTTAAAACAACATGTTACAACCAAAACGGCGATGCCGTTGTAGACGGATGCGCTCTTGTAATTGCGCCTCGCTAAGAGCCTGTTCAGAATCTCGCTTTTGACGGATTTTTGAGCAAATTTTTCGAAGAGCAAGGAAGCGGAGACGACGCATATTCGGAGAATATATGCTAGGAAGCGTTGACGCAGCAATTCGGAAAATTTGCCAAAAAGACGCCAAAATGGAGATTTTGAACAGGCTCTAAGGCACAAAGTGCGTCTCTACTGGCTTTAATACATAATTATGGAGGATTAAAATGGATTTCACATTGTCAAAAGAACATCTCTTAGTAAGAGACATGTACAAAAAATTTGTTGATAACGAAGTTAGACCTCTTGCAGAGGAAATCGACGAAGAAGAACGTTTTCCTTATGAAACGGTTGAAAAGCTTGCAAAATATGGCTTTTTAGGCATACCTTTTCCAAAAAAATACGGCGGACAAGGGGCAGACAATTTAGCTTATATTATGGCTGTTGAAGAATTGTCTAAAGCCTGCGGAACAACTGGCGTTATCGTTTCCGCTCATACTTCTCTTTGCGCAAGCCCAATTTACGAACACGGCACAGAAGAGCAAAAAATGAAATATCTTGTTCCTCTTGCTAAAGGAGAAAAAATTGGCGCATTTGGTTTAACAGAAGCAGGCGCAGGCACAGATGCTGCTATGCAGCAGACAAAAGCTGTTCTTGAAGGCGACAATTACATATTAAACGGCACTAAAATATTTATTACAAACGCCGGAGCGGCAGACATTTACGTTATTATTGCAATGACAGACAAATCCAAAGGCACAAGAGGTTGTTCAGCGTTTATTGTTGAAAAGGACTTCCCTGGATTTAAAGTTGGCAAAAAAGAGAAAAAAATGGGTATCCGTGGTTCTGCTACATGCGAACTTATTATGGAAAACTGTATTGTTCCTAAAGAAAATCTTCTTGGCAAAGAAGGCAAAGGTTTTAACATTGCAATGATGACTCTTGACGGCGGTCGTATCGGTATTGCTTCCCAAGCTCTCGGTATCGCAGAAGGAGCACTTGAAGAAACAGTTAAATACACAAAAGAGCGTAAACAGTTTAAGAAAAGCATTGCTTCTTTCCAAAACTCTCAATTCCAAGTTGCGGATATGAAAACTAAAATTGAAGCTTCCAAGCTTTTGGTTTATCAGGCAGCGTGCGCAAAAGACAACAAAATGCCTTATTCCAATTTAGCGGCTATGGCAAAACTTTTCGCTTCTGAAACTTCAAGCGACGTTACAAGACGTTGCGTACAACTTTTCGGTGGTTATGGCTATACAAGGGATTACCCGATTGAACGCATGATGCGTGATGCAAAAATTACTGAAATTTACGAAGGTACTTCCGAAGTTCAAAAAATGGTTATTGCAGCAAGTTTAGGCATGAAATAATACTTTATAAGGAGAAATTTTGCTATGGATATAGTTGTATGCATAAAACAAGTACCGGACACAAACGAAGTAATGCTTGACCCTGTTACAGGCACGCTTATTCGAGACGGCGTTCCGAGTATTATAAATCCAGACGACAAGGCGGCTATTGAAGCGGCTCTTACAATAAAAGAACAAATTGGCGGCAAAGTAACTGTTATAAGCATGGGGCCTCCTCAAGCAGACGTTGCTCTTCGTGAAGCTCTCGCTATGGGCGCTGACGATGCTATTTTACTATCCGACAGAGCTTTCGGTGGCGCAGACACTTGGGCTACTTCCTCAACTTTAGCGGCAGCAATTAAAAAAATACCTTACGATTTAATAATCGCAGGCAGACAGGCTATTGACGGCGATACAGCACAAGTTGGCTCTCAAATTGCAGAGCATTTGCAAATTCCACAAATTAGCTACGTTGAAGCTATTGAAGTAAAAGAAGACAAATTAATTATTAAAAGACAATTTGAGGATAGATACCACTTAATTGAAGTAAAGCCCCCTGTTTTACTTACAACATTGTCGGAGCTTAACAAACCTCGTTACATGACGGTTGAAGGCGTTTTTGATGCTTACAGAGAAAGGTCTGTTAGGGTTTGGGGCTTTGAAAACATTAAAGACACAGTGGACCAAGCGAACTTAGGTCTTAAAGGTTCGCCGACAAAAGTTAAAAAATCGTTTACAAAAAGCCTTAAATCACAAGGCTCTGTACACGAGGTTGAAGCAGACGAGGCAGTTGAAATCATCATGAACAAACTGCTTGAAAAGTATATTATTTCATAAAGGGGCTTTTAAGATGGGCAAAGAAAATGTTAGTGATGTATTCGTTTTTGTAGAACAAAGAGATGCACATATTCAAAAAGTTTCATTTGAGCTTATTGGCAAAGCAAAAGAGCTTGCAGACACATTAAAACAAAAAGTTTACGGCGTACTCTTAGGTTATGGCGTAAAAGATTTAGCTAAAGACTTAATTGCGGCTGGCTGTGACGAAGTTTTAGTTGTTGACAATGAAATTTTAAAAGACTATATAACAGAGCCATACACTAAGGCTTTACATAAAATCATAATGGACTATAAACCAGAATTTTTCTTGTTCGGCGCAACAGCAATCGGCCGTGACCTTGCTCCAAGAACTTCTGCAAGAGTTCACACAGGGCTTACAGCTGACTGTACAAGCCTTGCAATTGAAGAAGAAACAAACCTTTTATTAATGACACGTCCTGCTTTTGGCGGCAATATTATGGCTACAATTGTATGTACAGATTATCGCCCACAAATGGCGACTGTTCGCCCAGGGGTTATGAAAGCTCTCACTAGAGATTACAACAGAGCCGGAAACATTGAAATTGTCGAAATTCCTTTTGAAGAAAGCGACAGAAACGTTAAAATTTTGGAAATACTTAAAGAAGAGAAAAAACGTGTAGATATTACAGAAGCAAAAGTTCTAGTTTCCGGCGGTCGTGGTATGGGTGCGCCTGAAAACTTCTCTATTCTTCATGGTTTGGCAAACGAGCTTGGCGCTGAAGTTTCTTCTTCAAGAGCGGCTGTTGACGCATGCTGGATGGAAAAAGACAGACAAGTTGGCCAAACAGGCAAAACTGTTCGCCCGGATCTTTATTTTGCTTGCGGTATTTCCGGAGCAATCCAACACGTTGCCGGAATGGAAGGGTCAGATTTAATTATTGCTATTAACAAAAACTCAACTGCTCCAATTTTTGACGTTGCTGACTTAGGCATTGTTGGAGATGTTAACGTAATTGTTCCAAAGCTTACAGAAGCCTTGAAAAAGTTTAAAAAAGAAAGACAAATTGATTAAGAACCTGTATTAATTGATTTTTATTGTCAAAAAAATATGGAAAGGTAAGGGATTAAAATGAGAGAAATAGTTATTGCAAGTGCGGCCAGAACAGCTATTGGCAATTACGGCGGAGGGCTTAAAGGTTTATCTGCTGTAGAACTTGGAAAAATTGCCGGTGCAGAAGCATTAAAACGTGCAGGAGTTTCACCGGATCTTGTTGATGAAGTTATTTTTGGGCTGGTTCTTCCGGCTGGTCTTGGGCAAAACCCGGCAAGACAAATTGCAATGAACATTGGTATTCCTTACAGCGTTCCGTCTATGACAATAAATAAAGTATGCGGCTCAGGTTTAAAGGCGGTTACATTGGCGGCTCAAGCAATTGCTGCAGGAGACTGCGACATAGTTTTGGCTGGTGGCGCAGAAAGCATGTCCAATGCGCCATATGCTGTAGACAGTGCTCGTTGGGGCGCACGCATGGGCGACTCTAAAATGGTTGACACAATGATTAACGATGGTCTTACAGACGCATTTAACAACTACCACATGGGTATTACTGCCGAGAACATAGCGGCTGAAAAAGGCATAACAAAAGAAATGCAGGACGAATTTGCCGCAAAAAGCCAAAACAAAGCGGAAGCGGCAATTAAAGCAGGAAAATTTAAAGATGAAATCGTTCCTGTTGTTATTCCTCAAAGAAAAGGCGACCCAATAGTATTCGACACTGACGAATTTCCACGCTTCGGTACAACACCTGAAAAACTTGCCGGCTTAAAACCAGCCTTTAAAAAAGACGGCACAGTTTCCGCAGGGAACGCTTCCGGCTTAAATGACGGCGCAGCGGCTTTAGTTGTAATGAGTAAAGAAAAAGCAGACGAACTGGGTATTAAACCTATTGCTACAATAGTTTCATACGCTTCGGCAGGGGTTAAGCCAGAGACAATGGGGTATGGTCCTATTTTCTCTTCACAGGCTGCTCTTAAAAAAGCCGGAATGACAGTAAACGACCTTGACTTAATTGAAGCTAATGAAGCTTTTGCGGCTCAATCAATTGCCGTAGTTCAAGATTTATGTCTTGACCCTGCTAAAGTTAACGTAAACGGCGGTGCTATAGCTTTAGGGCATCCCATCGGCGCTTCCGGCGCAAGGGTTTTAGTTACCCTTCTTTACGAAATGCAAAAAACCGAAGCCAAAACAGGTCTTGCAACCCTTTGCATTGGCGGTGGGCAAGGCATATCAATAATTGTAAGAAAATAGAAATATGTAATCTGTAGAAAAACGCCCTTAAACATGGTATTATTTGTTTAGGGGCGTTTTTTAAAGCCTCAAATTCCTGCAGGCGATCCTATTCGCCTATATTCTATGTAAGAATCGTTAAGTATTTTTAAAAGGAGTAAAATCAAAATAGTTATTACTTTTCAGACTATCATGGTAATGAGTCCTCCTTTAAGAACCTGCACTACTTACATGTTCAATCAAATTGTAGGATTTTTATATTAAGGGGGATATGCAAATGAAAGAAATAGAATCAAACAAACATGCGTGGGGGCAGGTGCCAGCGGATCATTATCAATCGTTCAAAAAATCGCTTGCCGAAGATAAGCACCATTTTAATCCATACATTCAAAACAAGCTTGGCGACCTAAAAGGCAAAAAAGTAATTAATTTACAGTGCAATACCGGTGCAGACACTATGTTATTGGCAAAAATGGCAGAGAGTGCTGTGGGCGTAGATTTAGTACCCAATAATATCCATTATGCTAAAAAACTTGCCGATGATTTTAACGTTACTAATGCTAAATTTATTGAATCCGGTATTATGGAGTTCATGGAGAAACATAACGAGAAATATGACGTTGTGTTTGTTTCGGAAGGAGCAATCGGTTGGCTTCCATATTTGGAAAAATGGGGAAAAACAATACGTCACCTTCTGAAACAGGCATATTTCTGGATGTACACTATTGCAGGCTTAATCAATTCGCTTGCATCGGCAGGTCTACACATTGAGTATTTTAACGAGTTTAAAGAAAACATTTTTGATGCAGGAGGGCTGAATAATATGGGAAACGGTCTGTATAATTACAGTTTTAATAAGAGCCTGTTTGGAATCTCCATTTCAGTGTCTTTTCGGCAAATTTTCCGAATCGCTGCGTCAGTGGCAAACGCCCATACTTCTTCTAGTATGAACGTTCACCACTTCCTTGCGATTCAAAAAATTTGCTCAAAAATCCACTAAAAGCGAGATTCCAAACAGGCTCTAACGACAAATTCCCTATGTCATTTAGCCTGAAAGCGACTGGATACAACAAGTAGGCCTATTACACGTGCGTTTCATAAATGTAAATTTGTACAAACAATGTAGGGAATGACCCCTGTGTCATTCCGATTTTAAAAGGATTGGTGACATTTTCGGAACGACACAGGGGTCGTTCCCTACGTTTTTAGATGTCATTTGTGCATATTGTCGGTTTATGAAACGAACGTTGGTTTAGGAACGTTGGCTTATTAAAAAAACAGTTGCATTATTTTTTAAATTATGTTAACATATCATCTTGTATCAAGAATAGATCCTTGCTCTTACACAGGTGAGGGCCACAGACCAGAAGGAGGTGTAGTTCTTTATGAACAAATACGAATTAGCAGTTATTTTAAAGCCCGATTTGGACGAGGAAGCTCAAAAAGCTGAGTTTGGCAAAATTCACGAGCTTATAACACGTTTCGGAGGTACAATTGAAAAAGCCGACGAATGGGGCAAGCGTAGACTTGCTTACGAAATTAAGAAATATACGGAAGGTTTTTACAGCTTCATTTATTTCACTTCAGAGAGCAATGCTCCGGCAGAAGTTGAAAGCCGTATACGTATTATGGAAAACGTGTTACGCTATTTAATCATTAATCAGGAAGCTTAAGGAGGCACGTCATGAATAAAGTTATTTTATTAGGACGGCTTACGAGAGACCCAGAAGTAAGGTATTCTTCAAGTGCAGAGCCGGTTGCTGTTGCCCGTTACGGCATAGCAGTAAACAGGCGCTCCAAAAGGCAAGGCGAACCAGATGCAGACTTTTTTGATTGTGTTTGTTTCGGAAGAATTGCAGAGTTTGCAGAAAAATATTTCAGAAAAGGCTTAATGGTTGCCGTTTCTGGAAGATTGCAAAACAATACTTGGGAAGACAAGCAGACGGGGCAAAAACGCACTAGAGCTGAAGTTATCGTTGAGGAGCAGGATTTTGCTGAAAGCAAAGCTTCTTTTGAATCACGCAACCATGGTTCAAGTGATTCTTATGGGGAAACACCTGCTGCGCCTAGCGCACCAAGCGGATTTTCAGCTATTGCGGAAACTGTTGATGATGATTTACCGTTTTAATTTTGTCAAATAATAAAAAGGAGGGTTTTAAATGATTCAAAAAAAGCGTGGTCGTAGAAAAAAACGTGTATGCGCTTATTGCGCAGATAAAATAAATGTAATTGATTACAAAGATGTAAGCAAATTAAAACGCTTTGTATCAGAACGAGGCAAAATATTGCCAAGAAGAATAACTGGCAATTGCGCTAAACATCAAAGAGCGTTAACAATATCAATTAAACGTGCAAGACATGTTGCACTTTTAGCGTTTACTCAAGAATAAAATTAACCGCCCCCATTGTTTAAATGGGAGCGGTTTTATTTTTGTTAACCCAAATACGACTTCAAGTTATCTATATTGCTTTCTTCTGTTTTTAAAAGCTTTTCACCTAATTTTAAAATATCCGAATCTGCATCCTTATATTTTTTTAAGTTTTTAGTAGCATCAATTACTCCCATTGTGCTGCCTTGAATAAGCATTTCCGCAACCTTTTCCGGCGAATTGTCTTTCATTGTTTTAAACTCTATATTCATGTATGTTCCGACTTTTAACATTGTACTTATACCTTTTTCTGTTCTGCCATGTTCATTAAGCATCTTTGCCGCTTTACTTTTAATATTTTTATACTCGTTTAATTGAGATTGAAGTTGCTTTGAAAATTTATCATCATCTACAATGCCTAAAAGCTGGTTTATTGTATCCGTCCCCATTTGAGTATTTTGGTATATATAATTTAACATTTCTGTATTTCCGTCCATTTTGCTTCCCCCTTGTTTGTTTAAAATATCTATATTTACACTAATTTCAAAAGTGCCGTACATTCATATAATTTAAAAGTTCTTTTTTCCCATCTGTTTTATTTGCATTTTTATTAAAATTTGCGTTAAAATAATTTAACATCTCATTTTTACCGTCTGTTTTATTTGCCTGTTTATTGAAATTTTTATTGAAGTAATTTAACATTTCCATGTTTTTATTCATTTGTCCACCTCTATATATTATTATTCACATTAAATTAAAATTAATTCGACAAAAATTTGCATAGAATAAAATAATATGATAAAATTTATCACAAAACGTATAAAGCAACCACTGAATAAGCCCGATACGAAATTCTAGGACAAAATTTGCATCTGACTTAATCAGTCCTTACTAAAGCGTTTAATTTTATTATGAAAGGCGCAGTTAAATGAATTGGGAACAGGATAATTACGATAAAATGAGAACCAGAAATAATCGAAAAAGAAAACAACACCAAACTATTTTAATAATAAGCCTTGTTACGCTAATATTAATGACGGCAGGTGGTTATGCCATCATATATCGATTTATGCCGAATTCAACAATGGAATCCGTTTACGAACATATTACAGATTTAAGCGAAAAAAGCGTTAATACAATGCTTGATGGCAATTATTTAAACCTTGAAAACAAGCCAATGATTAATGAAGGTGTAATTTATCTTCCAGCAGATTTTGTAAAAGAAGAATTTGACCCATACGTTTTTTGGGAACCGGAGGCGGACAGGCTTACAATAACGACTTTAACAGAAGTTATTGCTATGCGCATTAAGGATTTAAGCTATTCTATAAATGATGAACCTGTTTCTCTTAATTTGCCTGTTTTAAAAGAAGGTGACATGGCGTACATCCCTCAAAGTTTTTTGCTGGAAATGTATAACATAAATATGCGTTACGAAGAAAAGTATAATATGGTTATCATTGACAAAAAAGACAAAGAGCTTAAAACATCTGAAATATTAAAAGACACCGAATTAAGGTTTGAACCAAATATTAAAAGTCCTATTGCTGAAGAACTTGTTTCTGGTGACGAATTTATTATATATGAAGAGGACGAGGAGTTTTCAAAAATACGTACCCAAACCGGTATTATAGGTTATGTCAAAAACAAATTTATTGGGGAAATAAAAATTATTGATCCCGTTTTTAAAGAAGCAGAGGAAACACCTTCGCAAGTTAAAAAAATAGACGGTAAAATTATATTGCTTTGGGACCAGGTTTTTGACGCTAAAAGTGCGGCAGACCCTAAAAAGCATTCCACTGTGCCTACTGTTAACGTTTTATCCCCTACATGGTTTAGCTTTGATGAAAATTCGGGTAATATAAGCGATATTGTAAATATTGGAGATATTTCTTATGTGCAGGCAGCTCACAAAAATGGTTATCAAGTTTGGCCTTTAATTTCAGACAACTTTAACTCCAGTGTAAGCCATGAAATATTGTCAGTGTATGAAAACAGGCAGCATGTAATTAAACAAATTTTAGCCTTTGTAGCAATGTACGGAGTAGACGGCATAAACATCGACTTTGAGGCAGTTCCCCAAGCGGACGCACCTTATTATTTGCAATTTTTAAGAGAGCTTAACCCACCTCTAAAACAGCAGGGTGCAATTTTATCAGTAGATATGTTTGTGCCTCTTTATACAAAATATTATAACAGAACGGAAGTAGGTAAGGTTGTGGACTACGTGTGCGTTATGGCATATGACGAGCATTACTCGGGATCACCTACTACCGGGCCAGTGGCTTCTCTAGGCTTTGTTGAAGAAGGCATTTACGCAACACTTTCGGAAGTACCTAAAGAAAAAATACTTATGGGCTTGCCCTTCTATAACAGAGTTTGGTCTGAAAAAGAAAAAGACGGGCAAATTTCTTTTAAGAAGCAAGACACTACAATGAACTCTGCCTATAACGACTTTATTAAAAACGGAGTGAATTTTCAGTGGCTTTCAGATTTGGGTTATAATTACGGCGAATATAAAACAACAGAAAAGGGCGAAGAAATTACAAAAAAGGTATGGCTGGAAGACGAGAACTCCATACGTGAAAAACTTAAAATCGCCGTCAAATACGATGTAGCCGGCTTATGCTGTTGGAAACGTGGGCTCGAAAAAAGTAATGTATGGGAATATATAAAGGATTATAAAGGATAATTTGAAAGATTGTGCAAGTTTATGGTTTACTATTTATTTTTATATGTTATAATAACTTTGTATGATACTTATTTTTTCATGCAACGCAAAATATTGTGTTTAAGATTGGCTTAAATCCAGTAATTTGCTTTGTGTATATATAACTTAGGAGGAATATTTAAATGGCAAAGACTAAGAAAACCATGGATGGTAACATGGCGGCTTCTTACGCTTCATACGCTTTTACTGAAGTAGCCGGAATTTACCCGATAACGCCATCTTCAAACATGGCTGAAAACGTTGATGAATGGGCTTCTGTTGGCAGAAAAAACATGCTTGGTCAGGAAGTAAAAGTTATCGAAATGCAGTCTGAAGCAGGGGCTGCAGGAACTGTACACGGTTCTTTAGCTGCAGGTGCTTTGACTACTACTTACACAGCCTCTCAAGGCTTACTTCTTATGATTCCTAATATGTTTAAAATTGCCGGTGAGCTTTTACCAGGCGTTTTGCATGTTAGTGCTCGTGCTGTTGCAAGCCACGCTCTTTCTATCTTCGGAGACCATTCCGACGTTATGGCTTGCCGCCAAACAGGTTTTGCGCTTTTAGCTTCTTCAAGCGTTCAAGAAGTAATGGATTTAGGAGCAGTTGCTCATTTATCCGCAATTAAAGCAAGAGTGCCATTTCTCCACTTCTTTGACGGCTTCCGTACATCTCATGAAATTCAAAAAATTGAATGCTGGGATTATGACGACATGGCTAAACTTGTTGACTGGGACGCAGTTGACACTTTTAGAAGAAATGCATTAAACCCTGAACACCCTGTACTTAGAGGTACTGCTCAAAACCCAGACATTTTCTTCCAAGCAAGAGAAGCTTCTAACAAATTTTATGAAGAAGCTCCAAACGTTGTTGAGCAATATATGGCTGAAATTAACAAATTAACAGGTAGAGAATATAAGCTTTTCAACTATTACGGTGCGGCAGACGCAGACAGAGTTATAGTTGCTATGGGCTCTTTTTGCGACCTTGCAAGAGAAGCTATTGATTATTTAATTTCTAAAGGCGAAAAAGTAGGTTTGGTTAACGTTCATTTGTTCAGACCATTTTCTGTTAAACGCTTTTTGGAAGCAATCCCAGCAAGCGCAAAGAAAATTTGCGTTTTAGACAGAACTAAAGAACCAGGCGCTCTTGGCGAGCCATTATACCAAGATGTTTGCACAGCTTATTTTGAAAGAAATACTGATATGCCAATAATTGTAGGCGGACGTTATGGCTTAGGCTCTAAAGACGTTACACCTGCTCAAGTTATAGCAGTTTATGACAACATGAAGCTTGACAAACCACGCAACCACTTTACAGTTGGTATCGTAGACGACGTTACAAACCTTTCTCTTGAAGTTGGTCCATACGTTGATACTTGCCCTGAAGGCACAATCAGCTGCAAATTCTGGGGCTTAGGTTCAGACGGTACTGTTGGTGCAAACAAAAACTCCATTAAAATTATCGGCGACCATACAAACATGTATGTTCAAGCTTATTTCGCATATGACTCTAAAAAATCCGGCGGCATAACTCAATCTCACTTACGTTTCGGTAAAAAAGAAATTCATTCTCCTTACCTTGTTTCAAGTGCGGACTTTGTTGCTTGCCACAATCCTTCTTATATTGACAAATACGACATGGTTTCAGACCTTAAAGACGGCGGCACATTCTTATTAAACTGCATCTGGTCTGATAGTGAACTCGAAGAAAAACTTCCTGCAACAATGAAGAGACAGTTAGCAGAAAAGAATATTAAATTCTATACAATCGATGGCACAACAATTGCTAAAGAATTAGGTCTTGGCAACCGCATTAACACAGTGCTTCAAGCGGCGTTTTTCAACCTTGCTAAAATCATTCCTATTGACGAAGCTGTTGGTTACATGAAAGACACAATTGTTAAATCTTACGGCAAAAAAGGCGAAAACGTTGTAAAAATGAATCAAGATGCTGTTGATGCAGGTCTTAAAGGCGCTAAAGAGGTTAAAATCCCTGAAAGCTGGAAAAACGCTGTTGCAACAGAAGAAGTTTACGATACAACTAAAGACGTTCAAGGCTGCGATGCTCTTAAGAAATTCGTTAAAGACGTTGTTATCCCAATGAACGCACAAAAAGGTCAAGACCTTCCGGTAAGCACGTTCGTTGGCAGAGAAGACGGTACATTCCCTCAAGGAACATCTGCGTTTGAAAAACGTGGTATTGCAGTAGATGTTCCTAAATGGATTATTGAAAACTGTATTCAATGTAACCAATGTTCTTATGTTTGTCCTCATGCGACAGTTCGTCCTTATCTCTTAGATGAAAACGAAGCTAAAAACGCTCCGGAAACATTTAAGACAAAACAAGCTGTCGGCAAAGGTCTTGAAAAATATCAATACAGAATTCAAATCGATCCATTGGATTGTACAGGCTGCGGCAACTGTGCACAAGTTTGCCCTGCTAAAGAAAAAGCTCTTATTATGCAACCAATTGAAAGCCAAATGGAACAAATGCCTAACTGGTATTTCGCTTCCACAATTACAGATAAACAAGATGTAGGCAAACCAGAAGGTAATGTAAAACAAAGCCAGTTTGTTCGTCCTCTTCTTGAGTTCTCCGGCGCTTGCGCAGGCTGCGGCGAAACACCTTACGCTAAGCTTGTAACACAATTATACGGCGATAGAATGTATATTGCAAACGCTACAGGCTGTTCTTCAATCTGGGGCGGCAGTGCGCCTTCAACTCCTTATACGGTTAACGCAAAAGGTCAAGGTCCTGCATGGGCTAACTCCTTATTTGAAGACAATGCTGAATTTGGTTTCGGTATGTTCTTAGGCGTAAAACAAATAAGAGAAGGTCTTAAACTTAAAGTTGAAAAACTCATTGGCTTATCTGGAAACAGCGAAGCTAAAGCAGTTATGCAAAAATGGCTTGATACAATGTTCGACGGCGAAGCTTCTAAAGAAGCATCTGCTGAACTTGTAAAAGCTTTAGAAGCTTGCAGCTGCGGCGGAGAAGCAGAAGCTTTAGCAAAAAATATTTTAAAAGACAAAGACCACTTTGTTAAAAAATCTCAATGGATTTTCGGCGGCGACGGCTGGGCTTACGATATCGGTTTTGGCGGTCTTGACCATGTGCTTGCTTCCGGCGAAGACGTTAACATTTTGGTATTCGATACAGAAGTTTACTCAAACACAGGCGGACAGTCCAGTAAGTCTACACCAACTGCTTCCGTTGCTAAATTTGCGGCTTCCGGTAAGAAAATACGCAAAAAAGACTTAGGTATGATGGCAATGAGTTATGGTTATGTATATGTATCTCAAGTTGCTATGGGCGCTAATCAAAATCAATGTTTAAAAGCAATTGTCGAGGCTGAAAAATACCCTGGGCCATCACTTATTATCGCTTATGCCCCATGTATTAACCACGGTATTAAAAAAGGTATGGGTACAACTCAACTTCAAACTAAACTTGCAGTTGAATCTGGCTACTGGCACTTATACCGCTTTAACCCTGAACTCGAAGCTAAAGGCGAAAATCCGTTCTCTTTAGATTCAAAAGACCCAACAGGAAACTTCCAAGACTTTATTAACAGCGAAGTACGTTATACTTCCTTGAAGCTTGGTTTCCCTGAAGAGGCAGAGCGTTTATTCAAAGCTACAGAACAAGACGCTGTTCGCAAGTTAGAATCTTACAAAAGGCTTGCTCGCGGTTAACAAATAATAAAAAAAGGCTGTTGCAAAAATTCAATTTTGCAACAGCCTTTTTTTAAATCTCGGAATACTGGTTCTAAGATTTATTTTTAACTCGGGAAAGTTTAATTTGCATGAAAAGAGAAATTATAGGAAAAATTATTGCGCACAAAATTCCGATGCGTAAGGCAATTTGTTCTTTTAGCAAAGAATCTGTAACGGATAGAAGGTTCATTGATAAATCCGTAAAAACCCCTGTCATGGAAGGACCGATAGAACAGCCGATGTCTCCTCCGGCGGCCAAAAGGGCAAACATAGAAGCTCCGGCAAGGGGAAGTTTTTCCGAAGCAATTACAAGAGTTCCGGGCCACATAAGGCTTACTGCAATGCCTGTAACCACACATGCCAAAACGGAAAGCCATTTAAAAGGGCTTAATGCAACAGCCAAATAGCAGGCGATTGTAACAAGAGAACCATAAATAAGCACCTTATGTAAGCTGAACTTTTCTCCGTAAACGCCGTAAACGACCCTCCCAATGCCAAGCATGACGGCAAAGCCGCAAAGCCCTAAGGTATCTCCTAAAAGCTTTGGAAGAGAAAGCCCTTTTTCAAAAAAAACCGATGCCCACTGAGCGATTGTAACCTCAGCAGCTCCCCCAGATAAAATAGCAAGAAAAGCTATTATAAAAACAGGGTTTTTTACAAGCTGACGAATAGTAAGCATTGGGGCATCGTAATGTTTTGTTGCAATTGGAACTTTTAAAAATAAAAAAAAGTTAATGAGCGGCACAAAAGCCCAAATAATTAAAATATATGCCCAGTAAACCCCGAAAAAAATTAATAATGTTGTTGATAAAACAACAAAAACTTGCCCCCAGGCATAAAAGGAATGTAAAAGCGCCATTGCTTTGTCTTTTTCCTTTGTAGGTATGGCATCAATAATTGGGTTTAACAGAAGTTCAAAAAGCCCGCTTGCCCCTGAAAAAATTATTGTGGAAATTAAAAAGCCTGTATATACATTTTGCTTAAATAAAACAGGAGTAAATGCAAAAAGCATAAACCCTATAAAACAAATTATATGAGCTAAGGCTATAAACGGGCGCATACCGTATTTGTCAACTGCTTTGCTAAATGCAATGTCTACAGTAACCTGAGTTATAAAGCTTGTTAAAACAAGCAAACCAAACTGAGAATAAGAAAGACCGAATTCTTCTCTTAAAGGAATAAACATTACAGCGGTAATATTAAGAACTACAGCCATTATAACGCTGGAAACATAACACGCAAAAACTGTAGTTTTATATGAAACGCTCTTTTCTACCATAAAACATCCTCCGGCATTATTGGGCGTTCATTTACCTCTATTCTATCTATAAGCCCATCTTTAATGTGGAAAACCCTGTCTGCAATTGCTCCAATAGCCATGTTGTGAGTTATAATTACAACCGTTTTTTTGTACTCCTGGTTAAAATCCTTTAAAAGCCTTAAAATCTGAATGCCTGTGGAAAAATCCAGTGCGCCTGTGGGTTCGTCGCAAAGGAGGATTTGAGGGTTTTTGGCAACAGCCCTTGCAATAGCAATTCTTTGCTGCTGGCCGCCGGAAAGCTGAGAGGGAAAATGGTCTTTCCTGTCCCCTAAAGACACTTTTTCCAAAAGGGTATCGGTGGAGATAGGGCTTTTAGAAAGCTCCGCCGCAAGCAAAATGTTTTCTTTCGCCGTTAAGTTGGGTACAAGGTTGTAAAACTGAAAAACAAACCCAACAACGTCGCATCTGTATTTTGTAAGCTCTTTTTCAGAAATTTTGCCAATGTCTTTATTATTATAAAAAATCTCACCTTCGGTCGGTTTGTCTATACCGCCGATTATGTTAAGCATTGTGCTTTTTCCAGAGCCGCTTGGCCCTAAAATAACTACAAATTCCCCTTGGAAAAGAGAAAAACTTACCCCTCGTAATGCATTAACATAAATTTCTCCCATTAAATACTTTTTAGTCACATTGTTTACTGTTAGTATCTCATTCATTTATAAGTTCACTTCTTTTTTTTATTTGATAATACTGAATATGCGATAACGCTGCCAAATACAATTAGAATAACTTGTAAAAAGTCTTTCAAAGCGTTTCACCATCCTTTTAATAATATTAATATAATTACTGATAAATGTAAATATAAAAATAAGCTTCAACCAGCTGTTAATTTCGGGACGGGAAACACGTCCCCAACCACGCCTGTTACCATGTCAATTATCCCATGGGATAGATTCGTACTATATAAATTATTCACTATAGAAG
>CAZJGG010000061.1:0-17541 GCA_964545475.1 uncultured Eubacteriales bacterium
CGAAAAATCGCTGTTTCAAATTCGGGCAACCCATTATTGAATACAGGTTCTTAGACTATTAATCATAGCAAAATATTTATCATCAGGCACATAATCCGGTATACTATTTCCAGACCCTAACATATAGCCGCCTTTTTTGCTTGTCTTTTTCATTATGTTGCGGCAGCGCTCGCTAATAACGTCCTCCGGCTGTTCAATAAGAAAATTAACGTCCATGCCGCCTAATATACAAATACGTTCGCCCCATTTGTCGTAAGCATCCTCAACTTTGATAATTGTGTCTTCATAAGAGTGCTTTGCATCATATCCCATATAATCGATAATATCATCCATTATAGTAGCAAGGTTTCCGCATGAGTGAAGAAGCGCAGGCTTGTTGTGGCTGTGTATTACTTCCACTATTTTCTTATGCCACGGGAATACGAATTTACGCAAAATGTCCGCTGAAAAAAATGTTTGTGTCTTAAATCCCCAGTCATCGTTTGCTGTTAATACCCCCACTGAATCGTATTTTGCGGCAATTACATAATAGTCTAAAAGCCTTTGTCCCACTGCATTAAATACGTCTTCTACAAGGGGGTCTTCGTCCATAAGCATAAAGCACAAGTTTTCAAACCCAACTAAGGAAACAACGTTTTCCAAAACTCCGCCAGGCCCCATTATATTAAGCTTCATATTTTCAGGCAAATATTCGCTTATCTCTTCCAAATGAGAAAACGAATAGTCGCTCATTTCTTTCCATGGATATGCATTAAAGCTTTCCCTGTCTGTAATAACAGCTCCTTCATTAAGAGAAACTGTTGCTCCATGAGAGTGGTTATTGTTTTCAAAAACATAATTACAAGCGTAAGCCGTTGCGTAATCGTATCCGGCGTTTTTATACGCATCTACCAAAAGCTTTAACTTTTCAAGGCTTACCATTTTATCAGCATCCGGCACTGGTCTACCGGCAAGTTTTTCATATAACCGATTGTTCAAATACAACTCAAACAAAGCTGGTTTATCTGTATGTTCCCTTTTTAATATTTTTAAAAAATTCTGAAAATCAGGCATCGTATCCTCCAATTGTAGGCGACCTCTAAAAACCTGCTTTGTTCGGATCTTCGAGCAAATTTTTTATTTTGCAAGGAAGTGGGGAACGTCCATACTTGCTTTAGTATGGGCGTTTCCCTCTGACACGGTAAAATAGAAAATTTGCCGAAAAGGCGGACAAATGAGGCTTTTAGAGGTTGCCTGTAGAATAGTTTTCAAAAAACAGCTCTAAGGCAACCATAGCCGCCCCTAACTGAACATCGTTGCTATGGCTTGCATTGCAAGCCAAAATACGTTCTTTAAATTTATATTTATAAATAGTTGCACTAATGTTTTTCTTTAAACGTTCTATAACATAATCGGTAAACTGTCTGTTAAGTGTTTCAATAATAATAACATCAGGGTCATATGCGTTTATCGAGTTAATAACAGCAGTATAAATATAATGAACCTCGTCTTCCATTAAGTCTACAGAAAAACGGTCACCCATTTGTACAGCCCTCAACAGAAGTTCAAAGTCCAGCTCTTCCCAATTGCTGCTCCATTCCTTTAAAACCGTATCAACTCCGGACTCAACGGCAAATTTTATGCGGTTAAGCATTGCCTTTTGTGAAGCAACCATTTCAAGACATCCCTTATTACCACAAAAACAAACAGAACCATTTCTGTCTGCAATAATATGCCCTAATTCCCCTGTAAACCCAAATTTTCCGTGAACAATTTCATCACCTATTACAATGCCGGAGCCAATACCATTTTCAATAAGAATATAAACAAGGGAATGGGCTTTTTTATAATGCAGTTTTTTCTCGGCAAATGCAATAATTTTAACAATGTTTTTAAAATATACAGGAAAATCAAATTTCTCTTCCAGAGCCGAATGTATATTGATTGTTTTTGTATGTAAAAACTGCGAGGCAACAATATTGTTATCCGAATCTATTATACCCGGTATTCCTACCATCATGCCTACAACACGTCTGTTACAGCAATGTTTAATACATTCGTTAGCACAACCTTCAATTATATTATCATAATCTTGAAGCAAGCCGCTGCAAGATGCTTGGGTGGAATAAAGCAAATTGAGCTGCATGTCGTAAAGGCTGCATCTAACCGTTGATAGGCGCACCTCAACGCCGAATACACAACCGTAATCAGGGTTTAGCTGAAGCAGAATAGGGCGTCTTCCTCCGCTGGAATCTCCTTCACCAATTTCCATTATTATATTTTGTGTTATAAGGAACTTCGTTGTGGCAGTACATGTTGTGGGGCTTAATTTCGTTACCCTGCTTAAATCGGCTCTGGAAATTGAGCCGTGTTCCTTTATGCTATTGAGCACTGTGGATATATTCATATCCTTAATATTATGTAAATTAAACCCCTTAGCCATAAAATCCTCCAATTATAAGGTAATTCAGCTGTAAAGGAAGTGTTATGACTTACACACCTTAAGCCATAGCTATATGTAAAATTTTCTCCTGTGAAAAGTTCTCTCTGTCTAAAACGCCCTTCATAACCCCTTCGTGCATTACATAAATTCTGTCACAAAGGCCGATAAGCTCAGGCATATCAGAAGAGACCATTATCACGCTTTTGCCTTCCGCTGCAAGCTGGTTAAGAAGCTTATAAATTTCAGATTTTGCGCCAACGTCAATACCCCTTGTCGGCTCGTCAACTATAATAATTTCCGCATCGACGTACAGCCATTTAGACAACACCACCTTTTGCTGGTTGCCTCCCGATAGACTGATAACCTCTGTATTTTCCGTCGGTGTTGCAATTTTTAGTTTTTTAATAAAATCAACTGCTGTGTTTTGCTCCATTTTTTCAGAAATAAAGCCTGCAATTGAGTTTTTTCTCATAGCCGCAAGAGTTATATTATGTTTAACGGACATATTAAGAACTAAGCCTTGCCGTTTTCTGTCCTCGGGCACAAACCCTATTTGCGCATCTATTGCTTCTTTAAACTTTCTAAAATTTCTAAGCTCTCCCTTTAAGTATACATCTCCGGATGCCCTTTTGTCTACACCAAGAAGCGCACGCATTAACTCTGTTCTGCCTGAGCCAACAAGACCTGAAATGCCAAGTATTTCACCTTTTCTCAAATTAAAGCTAATATCTTTCAATATTTTTCCTCTGCAAATATTTTTAGCCTCTAAAACTACTTCCCCAATAGGAACTTCAAATTTAGGAAATTCTTCCTTCAGTTCCCGCCCTACCATCATGCTAATAAGCATTGAACGGTCTACCTCTAAAATTTCTTTTGTAGAAACAACACAGCCGTCTCTTAAAATCGTCAGCCTGTCGCATATTTCAAATATCTCCTCAAGCCTATGAGAAATATATACAATTGTAATGCCTTGCTGTTTCAGCTTCTTTATAGTATCGAAAAGAATTTGTATTTCGTTTTGTGTAAGCGTTGCCGATGGTTCGTCTAATATCATTATTTTTGCATCGTTTGTTAACGCTTTGCATATTTCAACAATTTGCTGTTGGGAAACAGTTAAATCGCCTACAAGAGTGTTTGGGTCAATATTTACCCCTAACCCGGTTATCATTTCCCCTGCTTTTTGTTGAACCCTTGACCAATCCACAAATATTTTGTTAGGCGAAAGCTTGCCTAAAAATATGTTTTCTGCAACAGTCAGTGTATCAACCAGCTTTATTTCCTGATGCACAACACTAACTCCTGCTTTTTGAGCGGCAAAAGGTGTCTGAAAAGACACCGCTTCACCGTTTATGCTTATACTACCGTTATCAGGCTTGTAAATACCAGAAATAATTTTTATAAGCGTGGATTTTCCTGCCCCGTTTTCGCCAAGCAGTGCATGAACTGAACCTCGCTGAACATTAAAAGTAACATCTGTTAACGCCTTTACACCGGGAAAAGATTTGGAAACGCCGTTTATTGATAATATAGTATCAGACATACGCAGTCCCCCATTAATCTTTTTTCTTATTGCGCATAACGTCAAAACCTACCGCTAAGGCAAGAACCACACCTTTTAAAACGTCCTGCAAAAATGAGTTTACGTTAAGAAGTGTCATGCCGTTAAAAAGCGTTGCTAAGAAAATTGCGCCTAAAAGCACGCCGAAGCATTTTCCCTTACCCCCGGTTATGGCAACACCACCGATTACACATGCCGTAACCGAGTCGAACTCAAAACCTGTGCCGGAATTGGGATGACCAACGTCTAAACGTGCTACAAGTATAATGCTTGCAAAAGCCGCAAGCATTCCGGCTAAAATAAATGTAATATTTTTAAATTTTTCTATATTAATACCGGATAAGTAAGCCGCCTCTGGATTACCACCCATGGCATATATATATCTGCCAAAATTTGTTTTTTCACTAACAATATATGTAATAATATAAACAACAAACATTATAATTACGGGAACAGGCACACCAAATGTTTTTAAATCCCCTATTACCCCTCTGCCTATCCAGCCTATAGATTTCGGAAGTTTTGAAATAGGTGTAGCGTTTGTTAAAAGAAATGTCATTCCTTTAGCTGTCAGCATAAGAGCAAGAGTTGCAATAAACGGCGGCATACCAATTTTTGTTACAAGAAGCCCGTTACAAAGCCCAACTAGCCCACCTGTAATTAAAGCCGCCACAAAGGCTAAAATTGGGTTCATGCCAAAGAAAACAATTGCCCCTGTGTACACAATTCCTGTTACCCCAACTGTCGCTCCCACCGATAAGTCGAAAGCTCCGCCTATCATAACAAAATATTGCCCACACGCCACTATAGCCAATATAGAAGCCTGTCTAAGAACTGTAGCAATGTTTGACATTGTAAAGAAGTTTTTGGAAGCAAATGAAAGTATTATGAATAAACCAATAAATGCAAATAAAATAAAGTAGTTCTTGCTGAAATTTTTTAATTTATTTTCCGTTTGTACCCCAGAGCTTAACATTTATAGTCCTCCAGTTCATACTGTTCCATTAATTTTTATTTTGTAATTTACAACCTTTTTCATTATATCGTTTGCTATTTCCGCAGACGGCGTTTGGGTTACATTATAAAAAATGTTTCCCGGCAACGCTTTTGCGTTAAGCCTTTCTGTAAAAACGTCAAAGGGAATTGTAATACACAAAGGAATATCTCCCCTTAGCTTATCAAAAGCTTCAAGGTTTTTATATCCCTTGTCCGTATTAAAGTCCTCATCTATAATTGCAATCATTTTTAGCTTGTTTATTGATGAAACCGGAGCAATAAGGTTTTTGCAATACTCAAAATGCAAATGGACGCAACCGCCGTCGTAATACGAAAAAACCTCATTTACATTAGGTCGACCCCACTCTTCAAAATAGTCCATAGATGTCATATGAAACGGGTCTAAGCTTTCGGATACTATCTTTCCGGGAATCCATTGCCCCATATTACTAAACGTACCGCCTTTATAAAGACCGATTTCCTTAAAATAAGTATCTTGAACATAATAATTAACTTTACGACCGAATTTAACAAATTCCTGAATTTTATCAGGGTAATCTGCTGTGTCCAAAAACATATTTGTGCCGCCTCTAAGCTCCAGCAAAAGATTGAGCCCATCTATTAATATAAAATGGCTAATACCGTATTTGTCTTTTGACTTTTTAGCATAAAACTTAAGCTGGTCTACAAATATCTTCGCCCATTGGTTTTCTGTATTTAAGCTTAAATTACTAAGTTCACTAACAGATTGTGCAAATGGAACTGCCATGGAAGACACCCAGCCCCAGTCCGGATTGTCTACAAATCTAATTTCTGCTCCAAGCAAGCCCGCATATAACCCTTCGTCAAACTCAGACATATAAGCGGATGGAACGCTGTCGTCTTCAATATATGTTTGTTCTTTTAAATATGTATTCCAGAATTGTTCACGTTTTTGCAAATCAGGATAAGGAATTTCGCCCTCTATATAAGATTTCGCATAATCCTCTAAAGCCTTACTGGGAACAATCATTTTTGCAAATATTTTGTTTTTGCCTTTACCGTTATATAAATCTGTCAGCCGTTCAAGTGTTTTATCTATATTCTGTTTATACTGCATATAAACTCCCCCTTGTATAAGTATATAGCTATTTGAAAAAACATAAACAGCTATAGTTGCAAGCTATACAACCTGCAACTATAAACTCACATTATTCTCTTCCCCAAACAGCTTTATAGTTTTCAACAGTAGTTACAGGGAACTCGATCATAAATTCCGGCTCTAAAGTTTCGCCTGCAAAATATTTGTCTATAGCATCGTAAATACCTGCTACAAACAAGTTAGGAGAAACAATATAGTCTGCATAGATATATTCGTCGTTGGCATCGAAAATGTCGTAAATTTCTTCTCCGTATCCGCCGCCGGACCATATTTTTGCATTAACTCCGGCTGCTTCAAGAGCTGTTCTTGCGCCAAAAGCACCTGGGTCTTGGGCTGCAAAAACTACGTCAATGTCGCCGTTGCTTTGAATCATGTTTTCCATAACAGAAAGTGCCTTGTCTCTTAAACCGTCGTAGTTTTGTTCGTTAACATAAGTGATATCAAGGCCGCTGTCATCCAAAGCCTTTTTAAAACCGTCAGAACGAAGTTTTAAGTTTTCCATAGAAGGGATTACAAGCATTGCAACGTTTGCTTTGCCGCCTAATTGGTTTTTAATGTATTCCGCACAGTTTTCGCCAAGCTGTACGCCTAATTGATATGTATCCCATCCTACAAAAGTAAAGAAATCTCCGCCTGCCGGCTTTGTGCCGTATGCTAAAACAGGAATCTCTTGAGAGCGAAGGTTGTCAATAATGGAAACAACGCCGTTGTCGTCAACAGGAGCAATTGCCATTAAATCAATTTTTTGCTCAATAAGATTTTCAACTTGTTCCACTTGGTTTTGCGGATTACCGTCTGCATCTGTTACGAATACTTCATAACCACGTTCTTTGCCTTGCTTTTCAAATTCGTCAGAAACTCCTACATACCATTCATCTTTGCGGTAGTACAAGGAAATACCAATTTTCTTCCCAGCGTCTCCGCTTCCTTCGGAAATTTCCGCCGGAGCTTCGGTAGAAGCCTGTGTTTCCTCTGGAGCAGTGTTTTGAGGAGCCGCCGCTTGAGTGCAACCTGCTAAAGAAGCAAGCATAGCGCCGCATATCATTATAGCTAAAAACTTTTTCATTTTTTTCGTCCCCTTCTTTATAAAATTTATTTATAATTACATCGGCAATGTTAACATATTGGTTATAATATGTCAATATAATTTAATGGAAATTGTATCTTTATTTATAAGTTATTTTTTTCTATTTACAAAGTTTTAGAATTATACTATAATTATTTAACAAAAAACTATAAACTTTATCCCATATAAAAAGGACAAGAGTAAGCATCCGCTTCCCTCGCCCTTTTTGACTATTTAGAGCAATTATAGGGCGTGTTGAATATTGATTAAAAAATTTCAAAACGATGTAAACACGCCCATAAGTAATTTGCCGTTTTCAAGAGCGATTCCATATTTTTTATCAATAAATACCGTAAAGAAAACCTTACAGAAAACAAAAAATTGGAATTACAAATCGTCCCCTAAATTAAGCAGAAAAAAATTATGTATATATCTATCAAAATTATCGGAACAAGGATACAACTGAAGCATTAAGTAGTGGTAAGACGCCATATCTTTAGTATATACGTAATGCAATAATAATTTTGCAATAAAGCATGAAAAACTTACATCCATATCCAAAAGACTCTGCTCGCTTTGATTGATTAATTTATCAATTCTTATAATGCAATCTCCAATACACCGGTTCATAACATCAAGCGTTATATTATTAGCAAACATCTTCATGCCATATTCAAATAATTCCAACGCCGTATCATTTGATAAGTTATAGAAAACATATTCTTTATCCGGGTTAGGTATTGTGCTTGGATAATTTTCCAATATAAAATCACTGCATTTTGTAATCATATTAATTGCAGATTTATATTGCTTATCCGATAGTTTTATGCAATAACTTTTCCCTCTATATATGTAATATATCATTTAATCACCCTAAAGACCAAGTCTTTCAAACCCCTCAGCATACCTTCCATATGGAAATCGAAACGGACAAAGCTGTGAAATTACGATTAGATATGAATGAATATCCCTTATATAAATATAATGCAATAATTGTTTAGAAATCAAACACGACAAATGAACATCAACTTCATATTTTTCTACAACACTCGAGTTTATTAAAACTATAATTTTATTCAATTGATACTCTAAAAACAAATTTGCAATATCGGGAGCAATTCCATTAGACAACATTCTCATGCCGTATTCAAAAAACTCACACGCTGTATCATTTGATATACTGTCAAAGATATATTCTTTTTCTGGGTGAGGCACGCCGCAAGCATAGTGTTCCAATATAAACTCGCTGCAAAAAATGACTATTTTATTAATAGAATGTTGCTGCTTTTCATTTAACTTAAAACATTCATTGCTTTTATTGAAAAAATAAGAGACCATATGTTTTCACCTGCTTTATAATAACACGCGCGCGCTTTCTCTGACTAATAATGATGTAGGGATAATAACTTTTCTGCAAACATCTCTTTGGGTTAAAAGCCTGTTTTCTATTAAATCTAAAGCCGCTTCCCCCATAGCATCCATATACAATTTCACTGTAGTTAACGGAGGCGTTAAATATTTAGCCTGAGAAACGTCGTTGAAGCCCACTATACTAACATCATCCGGTATAGACAATTTTAATTCACTGCAAGCAAGATAAGAACCAATGGCCATTGTGTCGTTTGCCACAAATATTGCGGTCGGTCGGTCATCTGCGCTTAACAGTTCCTTTGCCAGCTTATAGCCGTCTTCCGGGCTGTAATTACCGGCTCTTATATAATTTTCATTGTAAAGATTAAGGTTTTCCAAATATTTACGGAAATAATACAACCTCTTGTCATTGTGAAGCACACCTTCCTCGTCTTCATCAACCCCAACAATCATTCCGATTTTTTTATGATTAAGCCCAACTAAGTATTCAACCGCTGATAAAGTTGCTTTTTTATAATCAATTACAACAGAATCAAATAAATTTTCATCCGGAGACAAATCTATAAAAACTGTAGGTATATTAAAGTTTTTTATTTTTTTAATATCGCTTTCATAAAAAGACCCAAGGCAAATTAAACCATCTAACCCCTTTACAGAAGCGGCAGTGTCTTTTTTCGTAATTTTAGTTGTTTTAAAATTTTTCTCTTTTATAATTTTCTCCATTGCAACACGAATAGAGAGATAAAAAGTATCCATCAATTCATCTTCTAATGAATATGAATAATAGACACCAAGTTTAAATGCTTTTTTTCTATTTTTATTCTCTTTTTTTTCATAAGAAAGCAATTCGGCCGCCTCAAAAACTTTCTGCTTTGTTTTGTCCGAAACATTTAATGTAGTATCATAATTAAGCACCCGAGAAACTGTTGTAATGCTTACGTTAGTTAGATTTGCAATGTCTTTAATAGTAGCCATTTTCCCCAATCCCTCCTGGGTTCTTTTTCGCTTTGCTAAAATATTTTAATCCCGGCTTTAGTTCAGCAGTTAATATTGCAATAAAAATAATAACACATCCAAAACCTGTACGCAATGTTAAAGCTTCTTTTAGTATTATTACAGAAAAAATAGCTCCGAAAAGTGATTCTGTAGACATTAGCACAGCAGCTTTTGTTTCAGTTGTGTGCTTTTGACATATAGTTTGAAGTAAAAACGCAATAGTCGTGCTAAACAGACCAAGATACAGCGCAGATATTAGGGCCGTTTCTGAAAAACCCGTTGTTTTTTCGCCACCCACAAATATTAGAGCAAAAAGTGAAATAACAGTAGCAGTAACCATTTGAACTAAAGTTAATGCAGCTGCATCGGTTTCCTTTTTTATAAATTCACTTGTAAAAAATATGTGAAAAGCAAAACCAACCGCACACATAATTGTTAAAAAATCTCCAAAGTTAATGGTAAGATCTGATTTCAGAGAAATTATACCAATGCCTAATATTGATAAAAATGCACCAATCGCACCGTATGCGTCTAACCTTCTTTTATATATAGCAAAACTTATAAACGGTACAATAACAACGTTTATTGATGTTAAAAACGCATTTTTAGAAGGGGTTGTGTATACCAGCCCTACTGTTTGCAGCATAAACGCTCCATATAAAATAATACCAAGTATAATACCGTATTTTAACGTTGCGGTTGTCAACCCTTTTAGCTTTCTAAAAAAAACAACTAAAAGGCATATAGATGCAACGCAAAAACGTATTGACAATGTTTCATATGGCGTGAAATATGTTAAAGATATATCACTTGCAACAAAACCGCTTCCCCATATTATAGCCACAATAAGCAGGCCAATTTCTCCGAAATAGTTTTTCATTTTATAAAAGCTCCTTTAATAATGTAAGATACACACCGGATGTCCAAGTAAAAGCTTTGTCCGAAAGCCCCTCTCCTGTTTTTGCGTTAAAGTTTTCTGCCATGCCTCCCTTTTGAACAAGACCAAAAAACTTATTTTTAATTTCTTCCGCAAATTCAGTATTACCGCTTGTTTTAAGCGCATCATAAAGAAGCAATGTAGGCGCACTCCATATAGGACCAAGCCAGTATCCATCATCTTTATAAAACGGACTGCTAAGGCTCTCGCTTGCTATTCCATAATCCGTTAAAAACTTACTCCTTAAATTTTCAATAATCCCTTGCAATATTTCTTCCGGCAGCCTATATGCAATAATAACAGGCAATTGCAGTAACAAGCTTGATTTATACGGCACTACATTGTTATCACTATATGTTCTCGCCACAAAACCATTTTCATAGTAAAAATCTTCTAATAAAATCCGATACAGTTCATCAGCTTTTTGTTTATGCCAATGCATATCTTGTGGCAAATTAAGTTCCTTTGCCATATCTGCCATAATATCAAAATGCCGTATAAGGTGGGCAAGCAAATCCGGTGAGGCTACAGGTAAGCATTTACGAAACACTGATGCATTATCAAAACCGGAATCATTGCCGTGAAAATACAATGGCGCATTCATATTTTTTAATATTCTGTGGTTAAGCCAAAACTCCCCTTGCCTTTTAAAACTTAAGTATGCTTTTTCCATTATCTTTTTTTGATTAAAGTAAGAATTTTGCCGACGCATTTTAGAAAACGCCCAGCTATGCACAGGAGGCTTTAGGCAATTATAGGAAACAAATTTATCATTAATAAAGTCTGGGTACGCTCCTTGTTCATTCTGAAATTTAAAAAACAATTCTAATTGAGCAAAACTTAACTCAGGGAAATCCTTGGATAATGCTATAGCATTAAAAGCGTTATCCCAGCTCCAAATGTTATTCATAACATTTTTAGACATATATACGGCATAATCATTGATTATTCCTGACGGCTTAACAACGCAAGACCATAAAATATACGAAGCCAATTTAGTGCTGTCTAATTCATTTTCAGCAGGAGCAATTTTGCAGTAAAAATCCAAATACTCAGCTCTTACTTTATCCGCATATAACACAAATGAGCGATATGACTTTTCGTAATTAGCGGTATGCCTAAATTCTTCAATAACCATATAGCTATTTCCGCTCATTACAATTCGGATATGTTCATTACCAACAAACTTCCAAGGGGCATCTATAGTTATTTCGCCTTCTATTACTTTAAACAGATACTTAATTTCTTTTGTATAAAAGTCAAAATGATAAGTTCTTTCATCTAACTTTAAAAGACTGTCGTATCTGTTTTTTAAACATGTAAGCTTTAATGTTAAACCTTTGGTTTCAATATTTACAAGGTTTTCTTCCCCAAAGCAAATACGTACAAATCCGTTATCATATCTAAACGTTAACAACGTTTCCGTAAAGCAAATATTAGGGGTCACAGGCTGATTATTACAAAAAAACGTTAGCAAAAAAACTTTGCTTTGAGATTCATCCCCACCATGTAAATCCTTTAAATAAAAGCCCCCGTTAATCTCCGATATTGCAAAATAGCTCCCAAACCTGCTAAAAGGCACATCCTTCAAGTCAAACATAACAAACCTCCCCGTCAATCTTTAGCATACCGATATTGTAAAGCCAAAATTAAAATCCATTGGTTTAAGCTGATATGGCGGCAGCTGGTCTTCTCCACAGCTGTTGCTCCCAAGTCCTAATTGCTTATAATCTATATTTATTGTAACAAAATCATCTCTTTTAATATTGTTAATGTGTTTAGCGTTTTCCAATGATTCTTTTGTGTAATCATGTACAGAAAAACGGAACGTATCATCGCTTTTAAATTTAATTTGAGATTCACGACTTCTTAAAGCAAACCATGAAACGTCCCCTCTAGAGCCGTTTTCTTGGGGATATACATAATTTGTATGCATTTGAGTAACAGGGGCATTGTATAAACCGATAAATGCACTGTCTGCGCTGTCATCATAATTTTCGTTAAAGCCACGGCCAAGCCACTCCACTTCAATAAAATCCCCGGGTATTGACATTTCCAACCCAATTCTTGGAATTAAATCAGGCACAAGTGTTGATTTTACATATAATTTCCCTGTTAAGTCAAGGTGAATTTCCGGGGCGGCATTAACTGTATAAACATACCTAAGCTTATACCCCCACGCCGCATTTAACAAACTAAAATGCTTATATATAGTTACTACTACGCCGTCATTTGTTTTAACAGCTTCAAAACTTTCACACCATTCGCTGTTTAACTGTAGAAAATACTTGTTTTTCCAATCATTAATTTTATACATGTCGTTATCAATAGGTGCACGCCAAATAGTTAATGCAGGGCTTTTCACTATATTTTCCTTGCCGTTGGCTTTAAAACTCTCCAAAGTTCCATACACTTTATTAAAAGTTACAGAAAAATCTTCTCCTTTAATTTCAAGCATAACCGGATTTTCTTCAATTTTTAATGATGCTAAATCGGTTTTTTGTTTTACTTCTTCTGCTGTTTCAAAATAAGGCAACAAAAATTGTTCTTCTGTTATTACATGCCCTTTTTCGGCATAGTCGCAGCCATTTACTAACTTAAAGCAGACATTTATATAATATTTTGTATTTGGCTCTATTGTAAACTTGGGCACATCAATTTCTATAGTTCCGCTTTCTCCCGGCATAATGTCCGGCAGTAGCGCTTTTCCGCTATAACTAAATCCATAAAAATTTGATATTGTATAATTCATTTCTGTGTGGCTCAAATCTATAAAGTCATATAAGTTTGTAATTTGCAAACAAATTTTATCAATATTCGCTTGTAATAAATCTGTACAAATTGGCTCAATAATCTTCTTAAATTCAAATAGCGCTGGAGACGGCTGTCTGTCTGGCATTATAAGCCCATCACTGCAAAAATTGGAGTTATTAGGAAAATCTCCGTAATCTCCGCCGTAACGGTAAAACACATTTCCTTCTTCATCTAAAGCTTCAATTGCTTGGTCAAACCATTCCCAAATTAAGCCACCCTGGAGCCTTTTATACTTTCTAAATACGTCTTGATATTCTTTAAGCCCTCCCGGTCCATTACCCATTGCGTGCCCGTATTCGCACAAAATATGCGGCTTCTGCCCTTCTTCGTTTTGCCCAATAAACTTAAGCTTTTCAAGCCGTGTGTACATAGTTGAGTAAACGTCTGCCGCAACGGCATTAACGTCTCCTTCATAGTGAACAAGTCTTGTTTGGTCAAGGCTTTTGCAAGTATTAAACATAGAAACAAAATTACAACCAAAACCAGATTCATTACCTAAAGACCACATAATAATTGAGGGGTGGTTTCTGTCTCTTTGAACTAATCTTTCAATTCTGTCTACATAAACCTTTTCCCATTCTTTGTTGTTGGAAATTGCGTTATAATACCCTGTTAGCTCAAAACCGTGACATTCCAAGTCTGCTTCATCTATTACATAAAGACCGTATATATCGCATAAATCATATAAATAATCATCGCAAGGGTAATGAGATGTGCGAATGGCGTTAATATTATTCTGCTTCATCATTATAACGTCGTTAAGCATATTCTCTTGTAAAACAGTTCGACCGTGCTTTGGGTCAAAGTCGTGGCGGTTTACACCATTTAACATTATTGCTTTTCCGTTTATTAAAAAATTACATCCCAAAACTTCGATTTTTCTAAATCCAACGTTAATTCTCGTGCTCTCAATAATAGCTCCGTTTTCATAAAGTGTTAAACAAAAGATATACAAATTAGGTTCTTCCGCATTCCATTTTTTCACATCAGCAATTAATTGGTTAATTGATATGTTAGAAACTTCTTTCATATCAACACTTAATTCTTTGGTTTGACTGAAAACTACTTCACTTCCATAAAAAAGCTCTGCTTTTAAGCTTAGAGAAGCGTTTTTATCAGTACCGTTTTTTATATAAATATTAGCACTAAAAATTCCGTCTTTATATTGTTTATCAAGATCAGCTTCTATAATAACATCTTGAATTGTGTATTTCTCTTGGGTAAATAAATACACGCTTCTAAAAATTCCGCTTAACCACCACATATCTTGGTCTTCTAAATAAGTTCCATCGGAATAAGCGTATACACGGACTGTTATTTGATTTTCACCCTCGTGTAAAAGAGACGAAACATCAAAAGAGGACGGAAGACGGCTAACTTTGCTGTACCCTATAAATTCACCATTTACCCACACCTCATATGCGCTGTCTACTCCGTCAAATTTAAGTATATATGCTTTGTTTTTATCAAATCTATCTATAGTAAAATTTCTTCTGTAAAGCCCCGTTGGGTTTTGGTTAGGCACAAAAGGTGGATTTATTGGGAACAGATAATACAAATCAGTATAATGCATTTTTCCATAGCCCTTAGTTTGCCAGCAAGAAGGCACTTGAAGCTTATCCCATCCATCTGAATTAAATCCAGGCTCTGTAAAATTCTCCGGAGAATATTCTGGGCATTCTACTAATAAAAAATCCCACAAGCCGTCCAGCGACAAAAAACCATTCTGGTTTTCTCTGACATTTTCCTTAATTCCATCGTTTATTCTATAAAAATTAGTAGTCTGTGGCAAGCGGTTTATATTGGTTATCGTAATATCTTCATATAAATGTGCTTTTCTTATTTTATTCTCCATTGAAAATACCCCCTTAACGGTTTTATATATATCAATCATACAAATAAAATAGTAAAATGTCAATAGTTTTACTTAGTAAATTGTATAATAAATAGACTTAAATATTAAAAGATTTATTTATTAGCACACTTGTATTTAAGTAATATTTAAATATTTAAAAAATTCTTACTAGTAATAATATAAAGTATTTTAAAAAATTTATAAAAAACTATTGACTGTTTTAAAAAATGTGTTAAAATTTACTTAGTAATAAAATTCATTATTTTACTAAGTAAAGGAGTGCTTATTTATGTTAAAAAAAATGTTAGCTCTTACATTAGCAGGATGTCTTTTGTTTAGTGCCTGCAGCAGTCAAAAAGACAACACAAGCTCTGGAAACAGCGGTCAAGCTCCAAGTACGGAAGGCTCGGCTCAATTCGGCGGGCAAGACACAAAGTTTACAATCTGGATACCCGGGGATGAATCAGAATATCAATTTTACTTTGACATGTTTGATAATTACAAAAATTTTAAAGAAGGCAACGGCGAAACTTTTAATTACACTATTGAACAACAGCCTTGGAGCGATTATTGGACAAAATTGCCTTTGGAAGTTTCCGAAGGCCGTGGCCCTGACATGTTTTTAGCCCACGATGCTTATATGGACGTATTAATGCCAATTTCAAAAGAACTGGACTTAGACGACGACATTCTTAATAACCTTAAAATTAAAGGCATTTACACAGGGGAAAGCGGCAAAGATTTATTTGTTCCTACAGTTTTGGTATCATATGTAATTTTTGCTAACAAAGAATTAACAGGATTATCTGATACATACCCTAAAACATGGAGCGAATTAGAATCAAGCGCAAAAGAAGCTATGGCAAACAACTCCGGTGTTATCGGTTTAGACTTTAACTTTAATATATTTAGCGATTTAATGTATAGCGACGGTGTTCCTTACACCAAAGACGGCAAGCCTCAGTTTTATACAGAACAGCTTGCTTTCGTAGACAAATGGCAAAAAGACGGTGTTTCCGATTACTTCTCTTACGGCAACGGCAGCCCGGAAGAATCTTTTTATCAAAACGTGACAGCTTATATTCACGGAGCAACATGGATGGAATTTTGGGCGCCTGAAGAAATAAAAGGCAAAATGATGGCTTTCCCTGTACCATCAGATAACAACGATATAGTTTACGCACTTTCCGAACCAACTTTCGGTATTAACAAAAATGTAAGTGATGAAAAATATCAAATTTTAAATGACCTTGTTAAATTTATGCTTACCGACGAAGAAACAAATTCTGGCATTGTAAAAGGAAACAGCGGTATTCCAAACAATAATAACATCAATGTTAGCTACGAGCCTTTTACAGCAGGCGATGCAGTTTTAAAAACATTTGAAAACAAAAAAGCAGCTTTCGCCGTTATTCCAAGAAATTTAGAAAAAATTTATAAATCTAATATGGAAAAGGTATTATCTGGCGAAAGTATCGACAAAGTAGTTGAAGATGCATATAAAGAAGCAGCTGATGTAGATGCAAGCAGACTTATACAGATGGAAGACAACTATAGAGATTCTTTTAAATAATCATTTGTAGTAAAAATTTAATACGGGAGGGTGGGTATTATTAAGACGCTGAAAAAACTATTTATAGAAGACCAAAAACTTATTATGATTATACTGGCTATGGGTGCATTGCTTATTTATAATATTGTTTTTTTTATTTACCCTTTGTTTTATGGGGTTTACGGCAGTTTTCACGATTGGAATCCCCTTGTAAAAACAATGGACTTTGTGGGCTTTAAAAACTACGTTCAAATTTTATCATCAAGTAATTTTCTAAAGGCATTTGGAAACACGGTGTATTTTACAGTAGCCGTTGTAGTTTTGCGGACATCTTTAGGGCTTCTCTTTGCAGTGTTGCTTAACTCTATTGCAAATATGAAAAGCTTTTTCAGAAGCGTTTATTTTCTTCCTGTGGTAATGCCTTTGGTAGCTGTTTCTATTATATGGAAATGGATTTACCACCCCCGTATTGGGCTTTTAAACAGCATTTTAGGAATTATCGGCATAGACAGAATTAACTGGCTTACAGACCCTGTAACGGCTTTGCCATCTGTCATTTTTATGACTGTATGGAAAGACTTGGGGTATGCGATTGTAATTTTTATTGCGGCTTTATTAAGTATCTCTAGAGACGTATATGAAGCCGCAGATTTAGACGGCGCAAATTCCTGGGAAAAGTTCTTTAACATAACTGTACCACTTGTTAAGCCAACTACAATTTTTATAGTAATTACAACTTTAATCGGAAGCTTCCAGTCATTTATTCAAATGTTAATTATGACTAAAGGTTCAGGCACAACAAAAGTTTTATCTTATTTAATATTTGAAGAAGC
>CAZJGG010000062.1:0-17439 GCA_964545475.1 uncultured Eubacteriales bacterium
TAATTAATGACTTTTAAACTCTGTCCATATTTTTGAATATTCAACTGCACTTTCACCTAAATCTTGATAAATTTGGGCTTTTTCAACCAATTCAGATGGAATGTTAACAGTTTTATTATCATAATATTCTTGCGGTAAAAACTCTTTAGCCGCAAGGTTGCAGTTTATATAATTAATTTTAGATGAAATTTCTGCACTTACTTTTCCGTCAAGTATATAATTTATAAATCTATAAGCATTATCTTTATTTGGCGCATTTTTAAGCATAACTATTTTATCAATGCTTATGCTTAAACCTTCGCTTGGGTAGGCATATGTTACAGTATCAACGGATTCCATAGCCGCCGTAACTTGCGAACCTAACATAAAACCAGCTTTTGCCGCCCCGGAAATTATCATTTCATATGGCTTATTAGAATCAAGCCCAATAACATTCGGCTTTAACGCAAACAAGTCCTGCTTTGCGGCTTCAAGCTTAACAGGGTCTGTTTCGTTTATAGACTCTCCGTTTGCCATAAGAGCAATGCCAATCATGCCTCTTTCATCGTCCAATAAAACTACAGAATTTTTAAGTTCAGGGTTCCATAAATCCCTGTAAGAACTAATTTCAAAAGGCACTTTTGCCGTATCATAAACTAAAACAGCAGCACCGCTGGCATAAGGTATAGAATAATCATTACCCGGGTCGTCAAATTTAGACTGAAAAGCAGTGTCTATATTAATGTAATTAGGTATTTTAGCTTTATCTAAAACTTCAAGATATCCTTCCTGCTTTCTCATAACATCTATAATATAGTCTGTGCAAATTACAATGTCGTATTGCTCGCCTTTTGTAACCTGCAATTTTGAATACATTTCTTCGTTGCCTGAAAAATTATCGTAATTTACTTTTATTCCTGTTTCATTCTGAAAATCTTCAATTACTTGCGCCGGAACATATTCCACCCAAGTATAAATATTTAATTCTCCGGCTGTTTCTTCCTGTTTTTTACCACAACCGGAAAAGACCAGAGCAGCAACTACCACTGCTATAATAAATCTTTTCATTCAGATTCTTCCTCTCTTAAACTTTTTCTGCGCTCAAATTCCATTGTAATGCCTAAAAGTAAAAATGTAAACAACAAAAGTAAGGTGCATAATGCGTTAATTTTGGGCGTTATTCCCAAACGCAACATAGAAAACACCTTTACCGGCAAGGTTTGCGTCCCTGGCCCGGAAACAAAGAAGCTTATTACAACATCATCTAAAGACATTGCAATGGCAAGAAATGTTCCGGATACTATTGCCGGAAGTATTAAAGGCAAAGTTACTGTAAAAAAAAGCTGATATTTCTTTGCTCCTAAGTCTCTCGCCGCTTCATTTATGGATGGGTCTATGCTGTTAAGCCTTATTTGAACCATAAACAAAACATATGGTATGCAAAAAGCTGTATGAGATATTACTAAAGTTGATATTCCATAATTAATAGGAAGCCAAGAAAAAAACATTAAAAGCGCAATGGCAAAAACAATTTCAGGAATAATAAGGGGAACATATGAAAGCCCTAAAACAAGGGCTTTAGCCGCTTTATGAAGCCGTTTTACGGCTATCGCCCCTAAAGTTCCTATTACTGCGGAAATCGCAGCGGACAAAAAGGCTACTTTAAGGCTTATAAAAAGGCTTGAAAACAAGTCTCTGTCTTTAAACAGCTCGTTATACCAGCTTAAAGTAAGCCCCTCCCAAACAACGCTTGAACGGGATATATTAAAAGAATACATTACAACTACTATTATTGGCAAATATAATATAAATAGAACTAATAATATATAAATTTTGGAGTATTTAAATTTTTTCAAAATAAACCACCACCTACTTCACCGTTGCTTTTAGTCGTTTTAAAGTACACATATATGAAAATTAGCACCAAAAGCATCATTACAACAGAAAGAGCCGCACCAAAAGGCCAGTCTCTGGCGGTTGTCATCTGGTTTCTTACTAAATTTCCAATGAGCATGGTTTTTGCACCGCCCATTAAGTCGGAAATAAAGAAAAAGCCAACAGCCGGAATAAACACAAGAGTAACGCCTCCAACAATACCAGGCATTGTTAATGGAAGCGTAATATTTACAAATGTTTTTATTCTGGAAGCCCCTAAGTCTCTTGAAGCTTCTAAGTAAGATCTATCAAGTTTTTCTACGCTGTTGTATATTGGTAATATCATAAGAGGCAGTAGAATGTAAACAGTCCCAACCATTACTGCCCCGTAATTATAGAGTAAAGTTACAGGTTCGTTTAAAATGTTTAAAACCATGGCAATTTTATTAATAATTCCGTCGTTTCTTAACAAAATTATTATGCCGTATACTCTCAACAGGCTGCTGGTCCAAAAGGGGACCATTATTAAATAAACAACATAGAACCTAATTTTTTTATTTAACATAGCCACATAATACGCAAAGGGATAACCTATTAATAGGGTTAAAACACATGTTATTGCCGCAATACCAATTGATACTGCAAATATTTTAAAATAAATAGGGTCAAATATGCGCAAATAGTTATCAAAAGTAAGTTTAAAGGCAATGCCGCCCTGTTCTGCCCGGGACAAAAAGCTTAAAACCAGCACATAAATAAGTGGGCAACCCACCACTACCGTCATAAAAGATATTAACGGCCATGCCGGTATAGTATTAATAATTTTACGGGTTTTCATTAAACTACTCCTTTATAACAATGCCGTATTCTGCGTTCCAGCTTATGCAAACATCCTGCCCAACTTGTGTTGTGTCATTTGTAGTGTATAATATTACATTATAAATATTTCCGTTTTTGGATTTTACGGATATTTTCTTTTGGCTTCCGGTATAAAATATGTCAAAAACCTCACCGTGGACACAAAACTCCCCAATCGGCTGATTTCTGCTGCACATAAGCATTTTATCCGTATGAACGGCAATAATTATTCTGTCGCCTTTTTTAAGACCGTCGCTTTTGCAAAAAGCACTGTCTCCGCCTATATTTACATAAGCGGTGTCTCCGTTAACTTCTGTTACAATCCCTTGTAATATGTTTCTGTCTCCAACAAATTCTGCAACATATCGGGTTTTAGGATATAAATAAATTTCCTCCGGCGTTCCAATTTGCTCAATAAATCCTTTATGTAAAACAGCAATTCTGTCAGACAGATTAAGTGCTTCGTCCTGGTCGTGTGTTACATATATAAACGTAATGTTTGTTTTTTTCTGAATCTGCTTTAGTTCCGTTTGCATATGCTGCCTAAGCTTTAAGTCTAGAGCGCCTAATGGCTCATCAAGAAGCAAAATGTCTGGCTTGTTAATTAATGCTCTGGCTATGGCTATGCGTTGCCTTTGTCCGCCGCTAAGTTGGTTAGGCATTCTCTTTTCATACCCCTCCATTTTAACAAGGGTAAGCATTTCGTTAATTCTTGGTTTTATATCCGCCTTTTTCATGCCTTTAATACGCAATCCATATGCAATATTGTCAAATACATTTAAGTGAGGAAAAAGAGCGTAATTCTGAAAAACTGTGTTAACATGTCTATTATTCGGTTCGTCGTTAGAAATATCTTTGCCATGCAAAATGATTTTACCATAATCAAGGACTTCAAGCCCTGCAATAAGCCGGAGCAACGTTGTTTTTCCGCAGCCGCTTGAGCCTAAAAGCGTTAAAAATTCTCCCTTTTTTATATCGAGAGATATACCGTTCAAAACGTTTTGTATTCCAAATTTTTTGCTTATGTCGAATAATGAAAGAATATTATCTTGCAATTACGTCCCACCCTTTAAAACAACCCTTGAATATACTTCTGAATTGATATATAATACCATAATACAAATGATATTAAAAGATAATTTTTAAATGGGTGATGATGTGAGAAAAATAGAACCTCCAAAATATACTGAGGATGATTTTGACTTAGAGGAATTTCACAAAAAAACAGAGATAAAGAGACGTGAGCGTTTTTTTAAAATACATGGCAATACCCTTAATCTTATTTCTGTACTAATTGTCATAATGGCGTTCATTGCGGCTATTTTAGCTTTCGACGTTGCTAACTATTTCATAGATAAATATAAAACAAAAGTTATGTCTGAAAAAGCAATGGACATTGTGCAAGAAGCGGAAAAAAAAGAAGCTATAGAAATACCGGCTGAGACCGAAGAAAACAGCGGAACTCAAAGCAACGCCACTGAAAGCGAAATTGAAGTTACATCCGAGCCAGAGGAAACTCCTCCGGAAGTAAGGCAAAATTTCTTGAATTTAAGAGAACAATTTCAAAACGATGATATAATTGCAACTATAAATATTGAAAATACAAACATAGCGTATCCGGTAGTTCAATATTCGGATAACGACTATTATTTAACCCGGGATTTAAATAAAGAAAATAACGTTAATGGCTCTGTTTTTATGGATTATAGTAACTCAATATATCCCTTTGACGATAATACAGTAATATATGGTCATAATATGAAAAATGGAGAAATGTTTCATAATATTAGGTTTTATCAGGATAAAAAGTTTTATGAAGAACACAGTATTATTCAGCTAAACACTCTTTATGAAAACACAGAATGGTTAGTATTTTCTACATATATCACTAAAACTGATTTTGATTATATAAAAACTAAGTTTAAAGATTCTTATGAATTTGAGGAATTTATTAATCTGTTACAGGAAAAGGCTTCTTACGACACAGGAGTTTTAGTAACTGAAAGCGATAAAATATTAACGTTGTCAACTTGCACTAACAGAACTGATGACGAAAGATATGTAGTACATGCAATTAGAATAAAGTAATGGAGATGATAAACTTGTACAGCTTTGAAATTTTTTCAGACAGCGCATGTGATTTAAGCGATGCCTTTATTAAAGAATTTGATATTGGTATTGTGCCTTTTTCGATAACCTTTGATGGGCAAAGCTATGCAAAAGAAAGGCTGGAGTTATCTTTAAGTGATTTTTATAACGAACTTCTAAGCCGAAAGGTTTTTCCTAAAACATCTTTACCTTCTATTTCGGATTATTCAGAGCATTTCAGACCCTCTTTGGAAAAAGGGCTGGACGTTCTTTGTATATGTTTAAGCTCAAAATTCAGCGGTTCTTACCAAAGCGCTGTTAACGCTAAAAATTTACTTGAAGATGAGTTTCCCGAAAGAACAATAATTATTGCAGATTCTATGCTTGCAACAATTTTACAAGGTCAAATGGCTGTAACGGCGGCAAAGCTTAGAAAAGCCGGCAAAACAATTAATGAGGTTTATGATGCAATAGCAAATTTAAAAGATATTTCAAGGATTTATGTTACAGTTGATTCTTTAGAGTATTTACAGCGCGGAGGAAGAATTGGCAAAGTGTCTGCCTTCGCAGGAACTTTGTTTGATATAAAACCTATTATTGAACTCAAAGACGGAGAGCTTAACCCTTTATCTAAAGTTAGAGGAAGAAAAAAGGCAATTTCAAATATTATAGAATTAGCTTTTAAAGGCATTGACAATTTAGATGACTACGAATTTGGTATTGTTCATTCCGCATGTTTTGCAGAAGCAAAACAGCTGGAAGAAACTCTTAAAAATACATACGGAATTAAAGATTACTTCGGAATAACGGAGCTCGGAGCAACTATAGGCTCTCACATTGGTCCTACTGTACTGGGTATTTCATGTATAAAGAAAATTATTTAATAAAAAGTTGTAAAAGCACTTTTAAAATTTTTATCCATATAATAGCGTAGGCACTAAAAATCTCGCAGCTTGATTATGTACTTATTACATAAGATGGGAGGTGGGGCTTAATGGATAAAAATGCAGCTCTAAAATGTTTAGTTGATTATTTATCAAGCTCTAGGGAGTTTTTAGCGCTTAAAACTACTATTGAAGAAGTTAAAAAAAACCCAGAAATCAGCACTTTATTAAACCAGTTCAATCAAAAGCAACAAACCATGTATTCTGGGCAGTATACTCAAGAGCAAATACAAAAAATGGTTGAAGAAATTAACAGAGAATACGAAAATTTAAGTAGAATACCTCTTGTAAACGCTTACTTCAGCCAAACAGAGCAATTTAATCAGTTATTTAACCAAACGATGAAAGAAGTTAACATGTACTTAGAAAATCAGCTAAAATAATAACACCGGAGAGGCAGAAAAACAGCGGTTTGTAAACGCATGTTATCCGCCTCTTTTTTATTTAAGATTAAAATATTTGAAAATAAAATTTAGCTTGTCACGTATTAACCCTTTTTTGAATAAGCTGTATTAAGTTATCGCTGTTCAGTGCAAGTGTTGCGCTTGCTTAACAGTCAGCCGGAAAGGGGTGTTACTAATATGTGGTATCCATGGAGATTTTATAATCCTTACTTCAGACCATTCAGATTTTATCCTTACTGGAATAACGGGTTTTGGGGCAATCCTTGGGGATTTAGACGTTTTTGGTGGTAACATTTAATTTTAGGGTCAGTGGACAAAAGCGGCTAATTAGAGCAATTAGCCGCTTTTGTGCTGTATTTCGAGAATATTTAATCATATTATTTATATTTCGGTAAAAAGAAGAGTATTTAAATCTAAGATATAATTTTGCTTAGGACCGTCCGGATTAGTTTCATAATATGGGCCATAGATATAAAATTTATCATTTAGCTCATCTAACTCAAACTTATACAAATCCATATACTTAAAAGGAATATTATGAACATCCTTATAATAACCATCTTTATATATTAAATATATATATTCTGCATTATGAGACATTCCAGGTAAATTAAGTAATAATACTGTATATTCATCAGTACTCTGCTCATAATAAATTTGGCATTGACTAGGATAAGTATAATCTATATAACCAGCCCCGCCTATTATATATTTATATAACATTTCATAAGTAACAAGCTGTTTAATGTTCCCTTTTGTTTTGCTTATAGGTGCATTTTCATATAGCCTTAAAAATGCGACAAAGCATTGCTCTCTTGTAAGATAGCCATTAGGGTTTATTTGGTTGTTGTTTATGCCTTGCATAACTCCTAATTCCCACATAGACTGCATACTGTCAAACGTCCATTGCACAATATATTCCGAATCAGCAAATTGTTGGGCAAAATCATTCTTATTAACGTTTTGCTCTAACTTTCCGCCGTAATAATTATATATGTTTTGAAGAAGCATTGCAGCTGCCTGTCTTGATATAAATCCGTCAGGGTCAAATATACCGTCTTCCCTACCGTTTATTAAACCAATATTATATGCAAAATTTATTTCTGCCCCATATCCGTATATACCTAAAAAAATATCGCTAAAAGCTTTTTTGTGAACGTCAACCTCTGGTAAACCACTTATTTCCCTTGGCATTCTGTAAGCCGTTTCTAACATTCCGTTATATATAGAATCTATGTATTTTAAAGCTGTAAGGGTAAATTCGTACCTCGTAATATTTTCATTATAATTGCACTGTAGTTTATCAGGAATAAAACCTAGCTCTATTGCCTTTTTTATATCGTTCTGCGCCCAGGAAGAAGCGTTAGCCCACGAATCATTTATATCCTCATCAGCAAAAGCATATGTGGAATTGCTTGTCAAAATTATAACCAGAATCAAAAATAATCCAAGTTTTCTCATACCATAATCCTTTCTAAATATAATCCAACGTGAGTTCGATGCAATATTTGCAGCAAACTCACGTTACACAACTGACACTTCTTCTACTTTATATGATGCTAATTATACTTTAAAATACCTTTTAATACAGCAGGTATTTCACTAAAATCCGCCTGTAAATCAACTGCACCTAATTCAAAGGCTTCTTTAGGCATACCATAAACTACGCTGCTTTCTTTATCCTGCCCAATGGTGTATCCGCCGCTTTCTTTTATTTTAAGAAGCCCCTGAGCCCCATCCTTGCCCATACCCGTTAAAATAACGCCAATAGCTTGGTCTTTGCATTCTTGTGCAACAGAATAGAATAAAACGTCTGCAGAGGGGCTATGGCCGTTTACAGCTTCATCTTTTTTGCATGATAAATATAATTCTCCTTTAGCTTTGTATATGCTTGTTTGCATGTCCCCAGGAGCAACAATTGCTAACCCCGGTCTTAACAAATCCCCGTCTTTACCTTCCCAAACAGTTAAATTACATATGTCGTTTAATCTTTCGGCAAAAAGCTTTGTAAAAACAGGGGGCATGTGCTGAACAATTACGATTGGGGGGATATTTTGGGGAAGCTCTTGTAATATGTGAGTTATCGCTTGAGTTCCTCCTGTTGAAGAGCCAAAAGCGATTATGGAAAATCCACATTCTTTATAAGGAGAAGTTAATTGCTTATATATTCGGTTGTCTGTTATTCCTATGTTTCCATAGGCTTTTTTTATTTTTAAAATTATCGAACTTATAAAGGTGTTGTTTAACAGGTTTAAATCATTTTTTAAAACTATTATATCGCAAGCGCCCTTTTCTAAGAAGCGAAACCCTTCGGCAACATCTTTACACATGCAAATTACTTTAAGATCAGTACTTTTAATTATGTTAAATAAATATTCAATTTCAGATACGTTTTCATCAAAATCACATATTACTACAAATTTTTCTCTGTTATCCTTTAAGTAAACGCTTAATTCAATAGTGTTCCTGCAAACAGAAATAATGTTCACAGCGTTTTGCAAGCTTTTTACAATTTGAGATGATTTTTTTTCATCGCAATAAATTAGCACATTAAATTTTTTGTTCATAAAGCACTCCTTGCTTGTAAAAAACCAGTTTAGTATATGCTTTAAATATGCCATAAAACACATAGAAATAAAAAATCACACCTAACCGAATATCTTTCAGTTAGGTGTTTCTTACGATCCAAAAGGGGCTCGAACCCTCGACCTCTGGCGTGACAGGCCAGCGCTCTAACCAACTGAGCTATTGGACCTTTTTTCGTTGTCGGCGTGTTCCCTACCGACTTGATGAAGTATACAGTATAACTGGAAAAAAGTCAAGTACTTTTTTAAAAATTTTTTATAAAATTATTTTTGTTGCTAAATCGGCGTTACAAAGCCTTTCCTGCTGCCCTTTTCCTTGGTGTTTAATAATATTATTTCCGTTTGAAAAAATTATATCTCCTTCGGGAGTAAAACAATAATCGAATAAGCCTTTTAAAACTATTTCTTTATTTCCATTTGCATCTTGTTTTATTAGCTCCCAATTTTTTGGAGCAACTCCTGGGAATTTGTCTCCGGCCTTTTTACTTTCTTCTAATGCTTTAACAGAATTTATTAAATTGTCCTCAATAATTAAATCAAGCTCAGACATTTGTTTAGATTTTGCAGGGTTATTTCCGGCGGTGTTAAGAGCGTCCCCAGTATATTTCCTTGTAAATAAGTCCAGAAAGCTAAAAACAGCCTTTATAATCTTAAAAGGCACAAGAAGCATATCTTTAAAAGACATTTTTGAATTTAAGCTTTTATACGGTCTTTTTATGTAATATAAGTTACCTTCCCCATCAGTTCCGGGTTTAAAGAAATCATATTTTCCATCGGCAACTATTTCGTCTAAATCATAGGAACTTGTGTTTAGCCGCATTATGCTTCTTGGTCCTGTTCCAATTACGTTGCCATTTTCATCAAAAGCCATACCACAAGAATCATAATAAATAATTGAACTTTCTTCTTTGTTAAAGCTTGGGTTTCTGTCAATGCAATATCCTTCAGTTAAAAATCTAATATCTCCATTTTCCACATCTAAAAAGGCTATATGGTTTTTGTCGGAGAAAACTATTTTATTTAATTTCTTGCTGAAATCAATGTTTTTTATAGCTAAGTCGTTTTTTCTAATAATCAATTTGTCTGATGTGTCATTTTCGTTAATATTTTTCTTAAAAACCCCTGAATTGCTCCCTAAAATAACAGAATAAAAAATGTTATCCTCATCAGCCCTAACAACGTCTGACACAATGGCTAAGTCTGCTTCCGGGCTTTCAAAACTAAACCCCATTCCAGTAAACAAAGCGCCTGTTCCTTTTGTTTTCCAATCTTTCCTGCTTTTAATGTCGTTAACATTTTTCTTGTATTTTTCAATTATCCCAATAACTATTGATTTTGGTTTTCCGTTATAAACCTCATAAAGCTCTCCTTTTGATAAAAAATATAAATTTACCAATACTATCTCTCCCTATCGGTGTTTAGTCAATTATAAAATTAAAAATCTTAGCTAAACTGTCAATAACAAAGCCTTGCGCATTTTTATTATAAAAATTTTGTTCAAACTGGGAATTATCTAATTTATTTAAAGAAATTCCAATTTCTTGCCCCTTATTTGTCGGAACTCTTTTTTGTTTATTATTTTCCCCTTTTATAGCTTTCAAAAATCCGTTTTCAAGAAGCCAATCAGTAATTTTGTTAGTATTTAGCTTGATATTAAATTTTTGTCTTATTTCGGCGTTTAAGAAGCCTATAAATGCATTAATAGGAAAAGGTTCTTCCAATTTTATTTTTATTTCCTCAATATATTTTAAAAACTCTTCTAAATCATCACTATCTTTAATTTCTTTTAAAACTGTATCAGATTCCCATGATTCATCTTTTGGGCTTGAAGTAAAATCTTTTATAACTTCAATGAACTTACTGCCGTATTTATTAAGCTTAAATTCACCTACACCTGAAACATTTAAAAATTCCTCATCATTAACAGGTTGTTTTACACACATATCCGCAAGAGTGGCATCAGAAAAAATTACAAACGCCGGAACACCCTCATCTTTGGAAATTTCAAGCCTTATAGCTTTAAGCCTTTCCATTAGTTTCGGGTTAACAGCTTTAACCCCTGCATATGGCTTCGGTCGTTTTTTAACGCTTACTTCTGAAATGTCCTCTTCTTTGCGTAACTTTGCAATAATCTGTTTCTTCTCAAAAAGTATTTTATGGGCTTTTTCATTAAGCTTAAGAACAGGATAAGCATCATTAGTTGTAAGTATTAAATATTCGTTTAATATGAGATAATTAATTATATCATTTATTCGGTTTATTTTATCATCTTTCATAATGCCAAAGGTTGATAAATTTTCTAAGCCATATTTTGCAGTTTTTTCATCAGTATTACCTTTTAGAGCCGCAACAATTGTATTAACCCCAAATTTCTCCCCACAGCGTTTAACGCAGGATAATATCTTCTGGGCTTCAACTGTAATATCTTTTTCCTCATAATTAATAAGGCAATTGCTGCAGTTTCCACAGGTTTTAGGTGCTTTATCTCCGAAGTATTTAAGTATATAACCCCTCAAACAGTCGTTTGTATAGCAGTAAAATGTCATTTCCTGCAAACGTTTACGCTCTTTTTGCTTTATAAACTCTTCTGTTTCTTCATCCTCATATTCGCCTTGTTTAACGTTTATAAGTGTGGTTATTATTTGTATGTCATTTTTTCTAAACAGCAAAAGGCAATCGGCAGGTTCGCCGTCTCGCCCTGCCCTACCAGCCTCTTGATAATAGCTTTCAACGTCTTTTGGCATGTTGTAATGAACAACAAAAGATACGTTGGATTTATCAATGCCCATTCCAAAAGCATTTGTGGAAACAATAAGCGGTACTTCATCAAAAATAAATTTATCTTGATTTTCTTTGCGTTCAGTTAAAGTTAAACCTGCATGATAACGTGTAGCCAAAAAACCGGTTTCATTAAGTTTTTCCCAAACTTCTGTAACGGTTTTTCTTGTAGAACAGTAAATAATTCCGGATTTATCTTTTTTTGTTTCCAAAAAGTCTTTTAAGGCTTTAAACTTATCAGTTGGCTTTTGTATAGAAAAAAACAGGTTTTTTCTGTCGAAGCCTGTAACTAATACTTTCGGCGCTTTAATGTTTAGCTGTAAAATAATATCGTCTTTAACCTCATGGGTTGCTGTTGCAGTAAAAGCTGAAATAACCGGTTTTTTCGGCAAAAGACTTATAAATTCTGTTATTTTTAAGTAACTTTGCCTAAAATCCTGCCCCCAATGGGAAATACAGTGGGCTTCGTCGATAGTTACCATTGATATTTTAGTATTTTGAGCAAATTGTAAAAAATCGTAAGAAAGAAGCCTTTCCGGGGCAACATAAATAATTTTATATATGCCGCTTATGGCGTTTTGAAGAGCTTTTCCAATTTGCTGTTGGGAAAGTGATGAGTTAATAAAAGCAGCCCTAATTCCTGCCTGGTTTAGGGCATTTACCTGGTCTTTCATTAAGGATATTAACGGAGATATTACAAGAGTTATGCCGTCGAACATTATTGCAGGAATTTGAAAGCATATAGATTTTCCTGCACCTGTAGGCATAATACCTAAGACATCTTGGTTATCAAGAATATTATCTATTAAAAATTCTTGTCCCTCTCTAAAGCTGTCGTAACCGAAATATTTTTTTAAAACAGTATATTTAAGATCCTTCATTAGTCCACATCCGAATTTCATTCAACTTCGTCAAACACACCATAGTATGCTTTATAGCTTATAAAAATTAATTATACCACCTGCTAACAAAATTTCTCTTTCTTCGTTTGTTATTTCTGCTATTTTTAAAGTTAAAGGTGATAAATGGTTAGATACGTTATATGCTTTTACAACGTTAAATTTGTTTATTAAAGCGTCTTTTATGTCAGGTATGTAAATATAATCTTCTTTATCAAATTTTTCACCATTATTTAATATAAATGGTATTATTCCCCAATTAATTAAATTAGAAACATACTTTTTTGATGGATACTCTTTTGCTATGTTTGCAAGTGTACCCAATACTCTTTGACAGCTTGCGGCTTGTTCTTTAGGAGAGCCTGCGCCGATTTTGTTTGCACAAATCGCTGTTCCAATTGCAACATCAGAATAAACTGCGCCAAAGGATTTAAAAATTATTGCATAAATCTCTTTAAGGCTGTCATATTTTTGAGATACATCCCTGCCGTTTTGCCTGTCATCTTCTATTTTTTTAATATCTCTAGCCTTGCCGTAAAAAGACGGGTCTTTATATTTTAATAAATATTCGCATAGCTTTTCCGGGCAGGAACGAAATGCAACCGTTTCACCGGTAGGAAGCAAGTCCTCGGTTGTAGTGCTTTCGGATTGTAAAACCGTTACCGCCTTAATTAAAATATCCTCGGAAAGCGGACTGATTACCGGCCAGTTTGAAATATTTTTTGATATTTTTAGAGGTATGGATAAATCAGCATTGTTAGAGCCGTTATAGACTCTGTTATCATAAAGTGATTTTTTAAAATAATATTTTGGTTTAGTAAATGTAGTATCTATGTCAGTTGCGGCTGTTAAAACCCCTTTATTACAAGCAGTTGCCGCAATGGAACGGGCATCCATAAGCCCAACAAAAGCGACTTGCCCGTTTGAAGGCTGAGAACCTTCATAACCCAGAAAGTTTCTTGTAGTATGGCGAATGCTGAAAGCGCCATTTCCTGGTACATCACTTACGCCGTAACACGCACCACAAGCAGACGGGCGTATAATTGCGCCTGCCTGAATTAGCTGTGAAATTACTCCAGATTCAATTAAATTATAATATGTAGGCTGGCTTGCCGGGTAAATTGTTAATGAAAATTCATCAAACCCTATGGAAGCCTTTTTAAGAATATCAACACAGTCGCAAATATTCTCAAATGTACCTCCGACACAGCCTCCGATTATAGCTTGGTCTACAACAAATTGCCCTTTTATAATTTTTTCGCTTAAAGCAGAGCTTTGTACTTTTCTCTCAATACTATCAATAATATCTGTCATGTTTTGGTTAAATTCTTCAATAGTATAAACATTTGAGGGATGAAATGGCATTGCGATAACAGGCTTAATTTGAGATAGGTCTACTATAATCATTCCGTCGTAATAAGTTAAGTTTCCCGGTTTTAACTCTTTATAGTCTGCTTGTCTGCCGTGAATTTGCAAATACTGGCTAACAAGCTGATCGGTAGCCCAAATTGAAGAAAGACAGTGTGCTTCTGCCGTCATAACGTCTATAGCATTTCTATATTCTACGGAAAGGTTTTTTATTCCGTCGCCAATGAACTCCATCACCTTATCTTTTACAAAACCGTTTTCATAAACCGCTTTTATAATCGAAAGTGCAACGTCATGAGGGCCTACTCCTTTTTCAGGAGCTCCTGTTAAATAAACACCGATAACATCGGGCATACCCATTTCATATCCGTGACCTAAAAGCTGCTTTACAAGCATTCCTCCGCCTTCGGATATGGCTAACGCCCCAAGAGCACCGTAACGGGAATGGTTGTCCGAGCCTAAAATCATTTGCCCACAGCCGGCAATCATTTCTCGCATATATTGGTGCAAAACCGCTACATTTGCAGGGATAAAAATGCCGCCATATTTTTTGGCGCAAGAAAGCCCGAAAACATGGTCGTCTTCGTTAATTGTGCCTCCTATTGCGCCTAAAGAGTTATGGCAGCTTGAAAGGACAAAGGGAACGGGAAAAGAGTTTAGTCCACATGCCCTTGCCGTTTGTATTATATTAACATATGTAATATCGCTTGACGACATAGCATCAAAACGGATTTTTATTTTGTCTTTGTTGTTAGAAATATTATGGTTATTAATTATTTGATATGTTAAAGTTCTGTTTTTTGCTTCTTCTTTAGAAACTGAACTTTGCGTCCGAGCTTTTAAAAACTCTAAATTTTTGTTATCATCCGGCAAAATATCTGTTAGATTTAATAAATATGCACCATTTTCAAGTAGATTAACCATGGTTGCACCTCCTGCCCTTGTTAACCGCTGTTTTTTATAGCGTTTATTTCGTCTCTTAAGTCTCTGGCCCGGTCTTTAAGCCTGCTTGATGCTGTTTTAGACACAATAACCCTGCCTAAAAAGCGCAAAGAATCCTCATATTCCTTTAGAGTTCTTGAAAATGCCGCAATAATATATATTACAGTGTTTTCTTCAAGCCCCATAATAGGGCATACCTCTGTACTAAATGCTTTAATAAAGCCGTCTCTTGTGTGTTTTGCAAAAAGGAGCTCGCTTTCTTTGTCTCCTTTAATTCTGAAAAGCCAGCAAAGCTTCATACAAACGTATGCCTTTTCACCATTTTTTCCTTTTTTAATATATGTGTTTAAAAGCGTAAGCTTATATCGTTCAATTGCCATGTCGATAGTAAGTTCATCAGGATAAGTTATTGGAGTAAATTTAGGAGTCAGCTGGTTAAGTATAAGGTCTATTTGTGAATCTCTAATGTTTGCAAACATTTGCTTTACAGTAGAATACCCACATTTTACGCAAACGATATTATCGTAAAACAGAGGCTCTATCGGTGAATAAATAGGACGTAAATCGTATTCAATGTTTTCAAGCTTCACTTTGCCGGTTCTAATAATATTTGAACCAAAGGTTTTGCCGCAAACAGGACAAACAAATTCCTTTGTATAAATACAATCCTTTATATTAAATTGTTTTTCGGCAACATTAACACCTTTATCTGTCGCTTTTTTATCTGGCTCAAACAATTCAACTTTTTTGTATTCGCCTAATCCAAATTTTTCAAGTCCGTCAAAAATCCCACCCATATAAGCTCACCCAATCGTTGCTGAAATAAGTTTTTTTAAGAAAGCACTGATTAAGTCAAGTGCAGTGAATATACGTGCATGAATTAATCCGAGCTTTCTTAACATTATAACAGATATTTAAACATTTGCAAAGGTTTTATAATTTACCACTTCTAGAAAAAAGCTGCTGTAATATTAAAAGGCAGGGGTTAATTGATCGATTAATTTACCGGCTTCACTTTTCGGGCTAACAGGACTTTTGTCTTTTGATTCTCCGCCTTTATATAAATTTTCAGTAAGCTCTTTGGAAATTGTTACTGCAACATGCTCTAGGTCTTTGTCAACTGAAATAACTTTTTCCTTAACAAGGCTTTTAAGTTCAATAAGTTCTTCGTCTCCGTTTATATCACTTATTTCAATGGCCACAATACATGAATTTCCGTTTATAGTAACAAACGCTTTATCTACTTTTTCAAGTGCCGAAACGTTTTTTGCTATTTTTTCAGAACGTTGTTCCGTTAATTGGTTGTGTTCGTCAAAATCTTCTGGTGCATCCACACAGTTTCTGTTTATATACGGGGATTCACGCTTATAATTGTTAGTAGTCCTATCTGAAATAATTGCGTTTGCTCTGTTTTGCACTCCTTCTGTTTGACTCCCTCCGCATCCAGTTAATAATATACAAAATAATAATACAAGTTTTTTCATGAAACACCTCCAAGATACTAGTATTATTTTATTATTTGTATAATTTTAGTGAGGAAAGTTTTTCTAAATTCTTTTCATTTATAAAATTTTATGCTAGAATATATAAATATATTTTCTTATAAGAAGGGAAAGTTACAAATGAAGCTTGGAATTGTTGGCTTGCCTAACGTTGGCAAGAGTACTTTATTTAACGCATTAACAAAAGCGGGGGCAGAATCTGCAAATTACCCGTTTTGTACTATAGACCCTAATGTTGGAGTTGTTTTTGTGCCGGATTACCGCCTAGTAGAGCTTGAAAAGTTTTATAAGGCTCAAAAAGTTACTCCTGCGGTTATTGAATTTGTTGATATTGCAGGGCTTGTTAAAGGCGCTAGCAAAGGCGAAGGTCTTGGAAACCAATTTTTAGCACATATAAGGGAAGTTGATGCTATTGTCCACGTTGTGCGCTGTTTTGACGATGGCAACGTTGTGCACGTTGATGGAAGCGTAGATCCCTTGCGTGATATTGAAACAATAAATTTAGAGCTAATTTTTTCAGACCTAGAAATTATCGAAAGGCGTCTTTCAAAAATTATAAAATCTGTTAAGTCCGATAAAACATATCAAATTGAAATTGATATTTTAGAACAACTAAAAAAAGAGCTTGAAAGCGGAAAATGCGCAAGAGCCGTTGATATTTTTGACAACGAGCAACAAGCTATTATTTCAGAGCTTAACTTGTTAACTAATAAACCCATTTTATACGCCTCAAACGTTACAGAAGACGACTTAAAAAATAACGGCGACAGCAATGAATATGTAAAAAAAGTACGTGATTTCGCTTCAGATGAAAACTCCGCTGTGTTCGTTGTGTGCGCAAAAATTGAAGAAGAAATTTCTGAGCTTGATGACGACGAGAAAAAAATGTTTTTAGACGATTTAGGTGTAACAAAAAGTGCTCTCGACCACTTAATTACCGCAAGTTACGACCTTTTAGGGCTCTTAAGCTTTTTAACCGCCGGACCTAAAGAAGTACGTGCCTGGACAATAAAAAAAGGCACCAAAGCTCCCGGTGCCGCCGGAAAAATCCACACAGACTTTGAACGTGGCTTTATCCGTGCTGAAATTGTAAACTACGACGACTTAATGCGGATAGGCTCTTACACCGGCGCAAAAGAAAGCGGAGTTGTTCGGCTGGAAGGCAAAGAATATGTGGTTAAAGATGGGGATATTATTTTGTTTAGGTTTAATGTTTA